>JBJOPC010000372.1:0-4026 GCA_046050965.1 Verrucomicrobiota bacterium
AGAGCGGGCGTTCGTCGTCGGTCTGGCTCAAGATGACGGTTACGAATTTATCGAGCGCGATGCCGTGACGGAAACCGGGCGCGCGTGTCTGGTAAGAACCGATGGCTTTGGTGATGAGCGAAGTGACGGTGGTCTCAAATTCATCGGGCGTCTTGTGGATGCACACGATGTAGCGGTCGTAGGCCTTGAGGGCTTCGGCCAATTCGGGTTTGAAAATATCAGCGGTCACGGAGCAGAGGATAATATTCTCCGGCGCGGATTCAAACCAATTAACCGTCGGAACGGCGTTTTCGTTCCGTAGGAACGGCCGACAATAGCCCGGCGTTTCAACGCCGGGGAAATTTGCCGTTGCATAAGTCCCGCAGGGACGGCTGAATCTTGGAGTGTCCTACGTCAGTTCCTACCATCATTGCGTGTTCAGCACGAAGGAACGTCGCCCGCTTATCACCCCGGCGTTGCGCGAACGGCTCTGGCCGTTTCTCGGCGGCATCGCGCGGCAGAATAAAATGAAGGCCATTGAAGTCGGCGGCGTGACGGATCACGTTCACCTTTTGATTTCGATTCCCAGCACGATGGCCATCGCCAAGGCGATGCAACTCATCAAAGGCGGTTCGTCCAAGTGGGTGCATGAAACTTTCCTGGAACATCGTTTGTTCGCGTGGCAGGAAAAATATGGCGCGTTCAGCGTGAGTGAGTCGCGCGTGGAATCGGTGGTGAATTATATTCGCGGACAGGAGGAACATCATCGCGTGGTCACGTTTCAAGAGGAGTTTTTGGCGTTGCTGCAGAAGCATCGCATCGAATACGACGAACGGTATTTGTGGGATTGAGGTGAGTCACCAAGTCAGCCGTCCCTGCGGGACTCATGCCCGCGCGGTGACATCCCGGCGTTGAAACGCCGGGCTATTGTCAGGCATCCCTACGGGATGGGGACACAGTCTCGCTCCATCACACTTCCAAATTTTTCGGCGCGACGGTGAGGTTGCGCGGGTTGCCCGCCGTGATGACGGCGACGTCTTCGAGGCGCACGCCGCCGATGCCGGGATAATACAAGCCCGGCTCCACCGTGATGACTTGGCCGGTTTGCAATTTGCCCGGCGAGGTCGCGCCCATGCGCGGGGACTCGTGGATTTCCAAGCCGAGGCCGTGACCCGTGCCGTGAAAAAAACCTTCCATGCGCCCATTGCGTTGGCCGGTTTGGTAGCCGCGCGCTTCAAAAAGTTTTTGCACGGCGGCGTGAACGTCCGCCGTCGGCACGCCGGGGCGCATGAGTTTGAACGCAGTTTGTTGTCCGGCGAAAACGGTGTCGTAGATGTTGCGGACGGCTTCGCTCGCGCGACCACGCACGACGGTGCGCGTGAGGTCGCCGTAATAACCGGTCGCGGCGGCGCGCGGAAAAATATCGAGGATGATTGGTTCGTGCGCGCGGAGCGGGCCGTGGCCGCGTTCGTGGGGGTCGCAGCCTTGCTCACCGCCCGCGACGATGGTGTTCGCGGGCAGACCACCCGCTTCGATGACGGCGCAGTCAATCACCGCGCGCAAGCGTTCGGACGTGAGTGCTGCGCCGCGATAAACGAGTTGTCGTGCCTTGCCAATCTTGCTCGCGCGCAACGCGGCGATGCCGGCGGCCAAGCCCGCTTCGGTGAGGCGCAGCGCGGCGGTGAGATGGCGGATTTCGTCAGGCGTCTTGAGTTCGCGCGTGGGGAAAAAGCCGTCGCGCTTGGCGGTGACGGAAATTTTCTGCTTCGCCAAATCGTTCGCGAGGCCGAGCGGAAAATTGTCCGGGACAAAAACTTTTTTCACGCGCAGTTCGCGGAGCAGCAGCACGGTCACGTCGGCGAGCGAGGGGCGTTTCATGCCGGAGTCGCGGAGTTTTTTATGCAGCTTGGACAGCGAATGGACGCGGCAGTGCGGGGCTTGGATGCGGGCGCGGTCAATCTCCAGATCGCTCATCACGATGTGGTCGCGGCCACGGACGCGCGCCCAGATGAAAGGATCCGGCACGAAGAGGCGCGCGGCGTAGAGCATATTCGCGTCGCGCTCGCTGTCGGCGACGAGGAGGAAATTTTCAGAAGTTTTCATGGGGAGGTTGTCCGCAGATTTCACAGATTTACGCAGATTTACGCAGATTAAAACTTCAGGAAAAAAATCTGCGTTAATCTGTGAAATCTGCGGACAAAAAGTTTTAAGTTCCAAACAACCGGTCGCCGGCGTCGCCGAGGCCGGGGACGATGAAACCGTGTTCGTTGAGATGGTCGTCCACGGCGGCGGTGAAGATGGGGACGCGCGGATAACTTTTCCGCACCGTCGCGATGCCTTCGGGCGCGGCGACGAGGTTGACCATGCGGACGTGCTTCGCGCCTTGCTCGTGCAACAGGTCGAGCGCGGCTACGCTGCTGCCGCCGGTCGCGAGCATGGGGTCAATGAGGATGACTTCAAAGCGGCTCAGATTTTTCGGCAAACTCTGGTGATAAAACTGCGCGCGCAACGTGCGTTCCTCGCGCTTCAAACCGATGAAGCCCACGCGCGCGTGCGGGATGAGTTCGAGAATCGCATTCAACATTCCCAAGCCTGCGCGCAACACCGGCACGAGCACCACTTCGCGTTCGAGTTCGTAGCCGACGGCTTTGGCGACAGGAGTTTTCACCGTGACTTTTTTCACGGTGAAGGAGCGCGTGGCTTCGTGCGTCATCAAAATGGCAATCTCGGCGAGCAGGCGGCGGAACTCCTGTGGCTGGGTGCGTTGGTCGCGTAGGCGCGTGAGGTTGTGCTGCACGAGCGGGTGTGAAATGACGGTGACGTTTTTCATGGCGGGAAATTTCAGTGCAGGAAGGTAGGCGAGAGGAAATACATATAGCCCGCGCGCAGCTTCGGAAAATCCATGCCGAGGTCTACCTTCACGCCGCGCGCGTCGCTCTTGCTGAAGCGGCGCAGAAATTCCGAGAAGTCGTGCTTGGGCTGATACTCGACGACGTTGGCGGAATCTTTGCCCAACCCGGCAATCTTGATGGTGCGTTCGATGGCGTCGTCGTAGTCGCCGATTTCATCTACGAGGCCGAGACCGAGCGCTTGCTTGCCGGAGAGAATGCGGCCGTCGGCAAACTCCGTCCAATTAGTCGCGAGTTCGTGACCATCTTTTTTGTTCAACTCGTGCGCGTGGTTGCGGCCGTCGGCGACGATGCCTTTGAACTTCTCGTAAGTTTCATCAATCAAGTTTTGCACCATCGCGCGTTCCTCGGCGGGAATTTCCGCGTCGCTGCGGTCGGGGCTCATCATGTCTTTGAACTTGCCGCTCTTGAATACCTCGCGTTTCAAACCCACTTTGTCCATCAGCCCGCGATAATTATAGCCGTGCATGATGACGCCGATGCTGCCGGTGATGGTGAGTTCGTTCGCGACAATCCAGCGGCACGGCGCGGAGACATAATAGCCGCCGCTTGCCGCGAGACTGCCCATCGAACAAACGACCGGCTTGCCGTGTTTCTCGTGGGCATCTTCCTGAAACCGCACGATGGCTTTGTAAATATCGTCCGACGCCAGCACTTCGCCGCCGGGCGAATTCACTTTTAGCAACACCGCTTTCACCGCGTCGTCTTCGTCCGCGCGCGTGAGTTGCTCCTTGATGAGTTCCACAAAATCGTAACCGCTGTCGTCCGCGCCGCCGCTGATGACGCCATCCACGTTGATGACCGCGATCTTGTTCGGCGAATCATTATCTTCCAACACAACTTCTTCAAACGTCGGGCCGGTCGCGTGATTGTGAACCTTGCCGCTCACGAGGTTCTCGGCGAAGTGCGCGAGGTTGCTGGCAAAACTGACGAGCAACAGCACCGCGAGAATGAGCGCGACCAACATCCAGCCGCGACTCTTGCGCGCGGGCAGGGCAGGGCGGGGCGGCGTGATGAGCGGCGGCGGCGATTGAAATTGCGGCGGTGGCGTGGGCGGAATTTGATTATCCATAGCGCGAAAAATTACGTCAGCCGTTCCGCAGCGGCAATCCCAGAGTAAGACAGGTTCGTCCGTAGC
>JBJOPC010000373.1:0-12900 GCA_046050965.1 Verrucomicrobiota bacterium
TTCCGGCGATTTGTATTCTTGGTTCATCGGCACGATTAAAAATTTCAAAACCGGTTACCGCGTTGATATCCCGGCCTATGGCACGGTGACGAGCCCGGAAGTCAACACGCTCATTCCGAAATTTCCCTACAAACAAGTTCACGTGGCGGTGAACGGCTCGGCGTTCTATCAAGACTTCGGCCATTTTCTGTGCGACTTCGAGAACCGTTATCCCTATATGCGCATCGAGAACGTTACGCTTGACCCGTCCGGTGGGCAGAGCGAGGCGGATCGGGAAAAGTTGAATTTCCACATGGAAGTTGTCGCCCTGATTAGCGTCCCGGACGAACCCACCCCGAAATGAAAACGCTCACGAAAATATTTTTCACCCTTGCCGTGCTCGGCTGGTGTGTTCTCCCCGTGTCGGCGGCGGCGACCAACACCAACCACGTCGCCAAGGCGGCGGCAACCTTGGCGGCCACGAATGCCGTGGTAGTGGATACAAATGCCTACGTCGCCAACTTCGACGCCAAAGTGCGTGACCCGTTTTTCCCGCGTTCAACGCGCGCCAACGCGGACGCCGGGCCGGGCGATGAGGCCTCGGCCACCGTTAATCTTATCCTCAAAGGCATTTCCGGCACGGCCAAGCGCCGTTGCGCTATTATCAATGATCACACGTTCATGGCGGGCGACGAGAGCGAAGTCTCCACCGGCACGGGGCGCATCCGCATCCATTGCTATTCGATTCACTCGGATGGCGCGTTCGTCTCCATCGGTGCGAACCCAGACAAGATTGAACTGCGGCTGCCGTCACATTATTGAAACTATTAAAAGTATGGACACGCCCAACAACGAACACCTATTTTCAGCGCGCGGTTTCCCAGAATAAAATCACGACGTGGCGTTGGCTGCCGATGTGTCGGTGGCTACGCGCGTCAAACCAAACCATGAAAGCCAAACTCACCTTCACTACGCTGCTCGGCGCATTCGCGCTCGCCCTCCTCGCGCAAAACCAACCGCCGGTGGTCGCCAACGTCCCGCCGCCGGAAGTTGCGACCAACCTCCTCGTCGAGACGAATGCCACGACTGTCTCTGCGACCGTAGTGTCAGCCACGTCCGCCACGAACGCGCCGGCTACGGAAAGTTCTGCCCCGGCTGCGTCCGTCGCAGCCAGCACCAACGCCGCGCCTGTTGCCGCCGTGGAGCCAGCGGCTACCGCTGCGCCCGTGACCCCGAACGTCGCCCCGCTCGTCTCCACCAACGCGCCGGTTGCCGCCGCCAACAAGGCCGAGGCTGAATCTAATATCATCCCGCTCATCCAATTTGTGGATGTGCCGCTCACCGCCGCGATTGAGAACCTCGCCCGCCAAGCTGGCATTAATTTTATTCTCGATCCCAAAATCGGTTATGGCCAACCCGGCCCCGACGGTCGGAGCGTCGTGCAGCCCAATATCAGCATCCGCTGGGAAAATCTTTCCGCCGAACAAGCGCTCTCCGCCATTTTGAACAACTACGATTTGCAGTTGAACATTGACGCGCGCACGAAAATTTACCGCGTCTCGCCCAAAGACCCCGCCGCACCCGATCCGCTCGTGTCCAAAGTGATTCAACTCCGCTACGCCTCGCCCACGAATGTCATGGCGAGTGTTCAGAGTAGTTTCACCGACCGCCGCAGCAAAGTCGTCGCCGATTATCGCACGAGTCAAATCGTCATCGTTTCCACCGACAAAGAAATGAGCGTGGTAGAAGAGCTGATTTCCCGGCTCGACACGGCCACGCGCCAAGTTTTGATTGAGGCGCACTTGCTGGAAACCGCGCGCAGCCCCAGCACGGTCAAGGGCGTGGACTGGACCGGCACGTTGCAGGCGCAGAACGTTTCCTTCGGCAACGGGTTTGCGAGCGGCACGTTTTCCAGTGCCAGCTCTAACGGCACGTCCTATACTTTGCCCAGCGGACTCGGCATCACCGTGCCGAACTCGGCGAAAAACGATCCCGCGCTCTCCACCATCCTCGGCGGCGGCGGCTTCAACTGGAACACCGCGAGCGGCCTCAACCCCGCCGTTGGCTTCTTGAGCGCGGACGGCGCGCACGCGGTGCTCTCGTTCCTCAATGCGGACGCGGACACGAAAGTTATCTCCACCCCGCGCACCATCACACTCGACAACGAGACGGCGCAACTTTCCGTCACGCGCGCTTCGCCCATCATCAACGTCACCGCCGGCACGTCGCAAACGGCGGGCGGCTCGCAGATTTCCTACACGAACCTCGGCACGATTCTCAAGGTCACGCCGCGCATCTCGGCCAACGACCGCATTCAACTGCGCGTCGAGCCGGAAGTTTCCAGCATCGCGGGCACAGTCACCCGCAGCGTTGGCAACGGCACGTTCCAAGCGGACGAATACGATATTCGCCGCATTGAAACGCAGGTGCTGATTCCCAGCGGCACCACGCTCGTCATGGGCGGGTTGGTCACCGACCAAACCACGCGCAACTTCACCAAAGTTCCCGTGCTGGGCGATTTGCCGGTGTTCGGCTTGGCGTTCCGGCACGAAGGCAAAGGACGTTCGCAGCGCAATCTGCTCATTTTTATCACGCCCACCGTCGTGCAAGATTCTGACTTCCAACCGACGCCGACGGAATTTTTGAAAAACAAACTGCCGTCCGATGTGCCGTCCAAAATCAGTTGGTGGGACGCTGGCAAACCCGTGGACTGGAGTAAGCCGCTCCGCAAACAAAAGTTTGAGTAACTCGCGTTCACCCTGTCACGTTATGAAAACTGTTTTATTGAAATCATTCGGAACGCTGCGGCGCGGACTGGCACTGGTGCTGGCCGTGGGCGTCAGCGCGTCCGTCGCGCTCGCCCAACCCACCGTCAAGACCCTCGCGGGCGGCCCGAAATCTTTCAACCTGAACAATAATGGCTATCGTGACGGCCAGACTTTTTCCAACGCGCAGTTCAGCTTCCCGTCCGGCATGGCCATCAACACCAACGCCACGTTGATGTTCATCGCCGACCGCAGCAACAACGTCGTCCGCAGCGTCGCGCTCCCGGCGGAAGCCACGGCCAGCCAGACCACCACGTTTCCGCTGACCAACTACTACGTCACCAACCGCATCAGCCGTCCCGTGGACGTGCTGGTGGACGGTGCGAACAGCCTTTACGTCTTAAATCGCGGCACGGCGACCAATGCCAGTGGCGTGGCCACCAACGGCTCGATTGTCAAATTCAACCAATACGGAAATTTCCTCGGCACGCTTGCCACCAATCTCGTCAACGTCACCGCCTTCGCCGTGGACGGCAGCACGAATTTATTCGTCACGTTCAATACGACGAACATCTTGCGAGTGCCGGGCAATGCCACGAACACGCTCTATCCGATTTATCCCAGCAATCCCACCAACCTCATCACGCCGCTTACCACCGCTGGCACGCGACTGAATGGCATTGCCGTCATGGACTCCGGGCTGCTCGCGTTGGCCGACGCTAACTCGACCAACTCGGGAATATTTTTGTGGAACCCGGGGAACAATACGCGCACCAACCTCACTGGCTACAACGGCACGAACGAAGTGTTCGGCACGAAAGATTTTGCCACGCTCAATCAACCCGAGCGTATTGCCAAGGCCGGACGCGGTTTCCTCGTCGTGGCGGATCGCAATAATCATCGCATCAAGATTATTGACCCGGCTGGCACCATCACGAATCTCTACGGCGTCGCGTCCAACATTTGGTTCACCATTCCCAACTCACAGGTTTTGTCCGTGCGTCCGGGCTGGTTGGACGGGCCGGGCGTTGCCTATCCGACCGTGGACCAGAACCGCTCCGAAGCGCGCGAGCCGTTCGGAGTTTGCGTTTCCGCCAGCGGCGAAGTCTACGTCACCGAGCATTACTACCACCTGCTGCGCAAAGTCAGCAACACCGGCATGACCGGTCCCGGCGGCGTCAACAACAGCGGCGGACTAATCACCAGCACGAACGGTTCAACCTCCGTCGTCGTCGGCACACCCGCTATTAATCCCAACACCGGATATTTCCCCATGGGTCGCACCATCACCGTGAACAGCGGCGAGCCGGATATTTTCTACACCACCGACGGCACGGAGCCGACCACCAACAGCACACGCGTGACGATGGTCAACAACACCGGCACGATTCTCTGGAATCAACCCAAGCGTGACCTCTCCAGCCTGCGCGTCCGGGCGTTCATCGGCGATGTTGGCGGCTCAAACGCCGTAGGTTTGGTTGCGCTCACGAACAGCATCGGCGTTCCCACCGGTCGCTCGTCCACGATTCTCGCGGGGGTTGGGGCCACCATCCTTGTTCCGGTGGTCGCTACGTTGAAAGCCAACGACACCGTGAAGTCGTTTCAATTCCGCGTCGAAATTTCTCCCGATGGCGCGAACACCAACGCCATCAGTTCCGACTTCCTTCCCTTGAGCATTTCCTCCAACGAACTCGTCTCTGTGGTCACTGCCGCGCAGGGCGGGGCGGATGCCGGCTTCTCGTTCAGTCAATACACGAGCAACGCCACGCAAGGAATCGTCATCAACGCCATCGGCAATCAGGCGAACGTCAGTTTTCAAAACTACGCCGTCGTTGCCCAGTTGAGCATCCCCAGTCCGCCGACCGCGCAGCCCGGCCAGAGCTACAGCATCCGCGTGGTCTGGGCGACCGCCACATCCGACGCGTTGCAGACGCCCGTGGCCTTCGACCCCGCGCCCGCCACGACCATCACCGTCACCAACGTTTCCTACATCGTCGGCGATTGCGCCGGCGCCGGCTGGTATAACGCTGGCGATTTCGGCGATGGCAACCTTGCCAATAACGACGTGAACACGATTTTTTACGCGTCGCTCGGCCTGCGCGTGCCGGACGCGTTCAGCGATGCATTTGATTGCATGGACGCTTTCCCCGAAGACGCGCTCGGCTTCGTTGGTGGCGACGGCCAAATCCGTTTTCTCGACTGGCAAATTATTTCCGACCGCTCGCTGCGTTTGCAGACGAACAACTGGCGGCGCGCGTGGGACTCCGGTGGTTTCCGCACCAACAATAGCGCTACGCTTGTCGTGCCGCCGTTCGCGCGCCCTGCGCCCACGCCGCCCGGTCAAGTCTGGTATCGCCAAGCCGCCGTTGGCGCGGCCAGCAGCGTAAGCGGTTTGCCCGGCAGCACGGTGGATGTGCCGGTGTTCGCCAAAGTAATTTCTGGCGCGAGTTTGGCCGGGCTGCAATTCCGCGCGGTGGTCATGCCAGACGCCGGTGCGCCCGCGCTCAATGCCCAAGTGCAATTTATCGCCGCCGCCAACTTGCCCGGCCCCGCCACTCCGAGCGTGGACTTGAGCCAAATCAGTTGCGGCTGGTCGCTCAACACCATCAATCTCCCGGCCTCGAGCAGCAACTACCTTGGCCGCGTCCGCTTCACGATTCCCGCCAACGCGCAAGTCGGCCAGAGCTACACCGTCACCTTCGCCAACGCCGACGGCTCGCCGAATTTCGCCACGCAATATGATTTTGAAACCCGTCGTTTGTCCGTGCGCGTCGGCTCCACGCCCGCGCCCGCGCCCGACGGAATTTCCGACGAATGGAAAATCAATTTCTTCGGCAGCGTCTTGAGTCCGCTGGCCGACCCCGCTGCCGACCCTGACGGCGACGGTTCGTCCAACGCCGAAGAATTCCTGAACGGCACGAACCCGATGAGCCGGGCGTCCAAATTAAAACTGTCGCCCGCCGCGCTCCGCACCGTGGGCGGACAAAAGCAGTTGCCGTTGCAATGGCTTTCTGCGCCGGGAAAAATTTACTCCGTCGAACGCGCCACTTCCCTCGGTGATAACTGGAGTAGCATCGCCACCGTTACCGGCTCCGGCTATGTGCAGGAAAGCGTCGAGACCAACCTCAACCCGGTCGCGCAATTTTACCGAGTGCGCGTCATCTCCGCGCCATGAGCACCATGAAAACATTTTCCACGAGGCACTCCATGAAAACTAAATCACTCTTCGTCACGTTCGCGGCGGCGATACTGTGCGCCACGCGCCTCTTTGGCCAAATCTCTGTGGATACCGTGGCGACCAGCGACCTGCACGAGCCGTGCAGCGTTACCGCTGATCCCGACGGAAATTTTTACGTCGCTGATTCGGTGAACCACCGCATCGCGCGACTAGACGGAACGACCTTTGCGGTCACCACGTTGGCGGGTTTGTCCGGATCATCCGGCGCGGCGGATGGCCCGGTTTATCTCGCGCAGTTTTTCACTCCGCAAGCATTGCTATACATAACACTGGCGGGAACTAACGGTCTCGTCGTCGCGGATACGGGCAACCATTCCATTCGTTTCGTCAACTTGACCAATGGCTCCGTATTCACGCTCGCCGGTAGCACTGGCACGGCGGGTTCTGCGGCGGTCGGTTCCACGCCCGGCAGCAGCGCCCGGTTTCGCAGTCCTACCGGCCTCTCGCTTGATCGCTCCAACAATCTTTATATCGCCGACTCTGGCAACAACGCCATCCGCGTCCTCAACCTGACTGACCCTACGTTCGCCGTCACTACTGTTGCCGTGGCCAACACCACCTTTTTCCAACCCAACGGCGTGGCCATCGGCAACCCGAACGAACTTTGGGTGGCCGACACGCGTCACCACGCCATCAAACGCATCACGCTCACATCCGCCGCCATCGGCACCATGACTACACGTTTGGGCAGTGATAACCAAAATCAGAGTGGCATCACCGATTCTATCTACGGGGCGAACGCGCGCTTTAGCAACCCTCGTGGTTTGTTATGGCTCGGCAACGGCAGTTTGCTCATCGCCGATACGGCCAATCACACTGTTCGCCTCGCCACCAATTACACCGTGATTGGCGCGACGAATTTTGCCGTCAGCACTTTCGTAGGGTCGCCTGGCACTAACGGCTTCGCTAATGGCTCGGGCAGCGCAGTGCGCTTCAACTCCCCGTTCGGTATCAGTGCCGATCCCTTTGGCAACGACTACCTCATCGCCGACCTTAACAACAATGCTATTCGCCGTCTCCAGAACGGACCGGTTCAAGCCCCCGTCGCCACGCCGCAGATTGGTTGGGTAGATTTGGTTAAGGACTCTGGGACCGGAGCTTACTTCACCAAGTTGCAGACTGGCTCGCCGTTTGTATTCAACAATGACGTGAAGATTGCCATCCTCGCGGAAAACGCGACGGAAACTTTCTTTACCACGGGCGATGCTATCACGCTGTTCAATGACAATGTCCCTGCGCCCGGCCGTGTCAGCGGGAACTCCGCGCCGACCTATCACGACGGCATGCCTGAATCGCAGTATGCGAACATCGTCTCCCTTGCTAATCCTGGTGATGGCGTGGTGGGCGCCAGTTTTTCCATCAAAGCCATTGGGCTACAATCCGGACGCCGCCCTAGTGCTGTCTCAGCGGCCACCTTTAGTTTCAACACCGCCAACCCGCAAATCATCGGCAACAACGCGGCGCAATTCACCGTCACTGACATCAGCTCCGGCGCGGAATTTTACTACACCACCAATGGCAGCGACCCGACCAACCTCGTTTCCGCCAGCGTGACGCGCGCCGACAATAATTCCACCTTCCATTTGGACATCGGCAACAGCAGCGTCACGTTCAAAGTCCGCGCTTTCAAGGCCAACTACAAACCCAGCGAGGTGATTACCAAAAATTTTTCCGCGACGAATTACATTCCCAACCGCATCAGCTTCGGGTTCGCCAGCGGGGAAGCCTCCAGTGATTTTGTAGCGTCGCCCGGCCAGTCGTTCTATGCACCAGTTACGCTCTCGCTGCTGTCTGGCACACGCATTATGTCGCTTCAGTTCAACATGACGGTCAGCAATCTTTTGACCGCGCCCCCTGTCACTTCTGGGGCTTATGCCTTCGGCTCGATGCTCCAGAAACCGCATCCGGCCGACCCCACCGTCCTCCTGACCATTCCGCCCGCGATGTTCATTCCGACTACGCTTGCTACGAATGTGACAGTAAGCACCAACGTGGTGGGAACCAATGTGGTGGTAGTCACAAATACGAGCATTCTCACGGTCTACTCCACGAACCCGCCGCCGAACAGTCAGATTATTTTTCCTTGGGTTTACAATCCGTCCGCTCCGTTTTTGAGCCTTACGTTCTCGCAGACCAACGCCAATCTCCTCGGCGTCGGCTGGTTTGAGCGCGCCAACCAAGCAAACCTCTACGACACCACCAAGCAAACTTTAGTCTCGCTTTCCCGCGCCCATGACACGGTCTTTAACAGCGGCGACGGCAAAGTAATCGTCGGCGGTTATGCCTTCTTGGTTCCGTCCGCTGCGGTAGCCGGCCATCAATACCAGATCCGCCTCGGTCGCCCTTCCGCTACCTCCGACGGGCTCGGCGCGAACGGCGGCGACGTCTTCATCGAAGCCACCACCAACGCTACCCTGACCGGTGGCAGCGTCAACGCCGTCAAGAACGTCACCATCGGCCAACGCAAATATGTGGTCGGCGACGCCAATCCGTTCCGTTGGTTCAACGCCGGCGATTTTGGCAACAACAACTTGCTGAATGACGATGTGGAACAAGTTTTCCAATCGGCTGTCTATGACCTGAACACCCCGCAACGCGGCAGCGATTTTTACGACAGCATGGATTCCTGCTGCGTCACTTACACCAACGCCGGGAATTATCTTGCGGCGAACACAACTGTCACCGGTGCGGCTCTCAACCCACTGTTCAACGGCAATGATACGTCCATTAATAATTACGCGTTCGGTGACGGCGTCCTCGACGTGACCGATGTGTTCGTCACCTTCCGTCGTTCGCTGGATCCGTCGCTCGTCTGGTTCCGCCGCTTCTGGACTAACGGCGTGCTTGGCGCGGAAATCACCACCAACCAATACCGCGTCTACGCCCGCCCGGCGGACGCTACCACCAAAACCACCACGGCCAGCTTCAACAATTCTTCCACCGAGACACCCGCCGTCATCTTCACTGCGGGCGACGCCGTCACCGGCCCCGGCCAGACCATTTACCTTCCCATCACCGCCAACGTGCGCGGCGCGTATCCGCTCCGCTTGCTCGCGCTCAACTTGAGCGTCATGCCCCTCGACGGCTCGCCCGCCATTACCACGCCGGTTGTGTTCATGCCCATCGCGGCTCTCGGTGCGCCGACCACTTCCATGTCGCACGGGCCGGGCAATTATTCCGCCGCGTGGTTGAACACTGGCATCGCGGGCATCAGCGATGAAACCGTCATCGGTGCGCTGCAAATCACCTTGCCCACGAACGCCGCGCCGAGTTCCGCCTACGCCGTGAGCTTCGATCACGCGTCCGGTTCGCCCAACGGTCTGGCGAAATTCCCGAAACAAATTTTCGCCGGTCTCATCACGCTCGCTGATCGCTCCAGTTCTTCTGCCAACGACGGCATTTCCGACGCTTGGCGTTTGCGCTGGTTTGGCACGGTCAACAACGTCCTCTCCGCTCCTCACGCCGACGCCGATGGCGATGGCGCGGACAACCTCGCCGAATTCCGCGCTGGCACGAATCCGAATAATATTGCCTCCGTCCTCCGCCTCAACGCCGACAAAGACAGCGCGCGCAACCCCATCGTTCGGTGGCCGTCCATCTCCGGCAAACACTACATTATCGAACGCAGCTTCTCGCTCTACGGCAACGGGTGGACGAGCGTCAGCACCAACCTCGGCACGGGCGGCGATCTGCAATTCTCCGAGAGCGGCAGCGGTAACCGCTTCTACCGCGTGCGCGTGGAATAATTTTGGTTTAGTTCTGGGTTTGGGTGAATGAAGCGCGGGGCTTGCAAAAGCTCCGCGCTTTTTTCTGTCAACGCCACCAAACGAGGCTGGCCTGATGTGATTTATTCTGGTGAAGTGTCGCCCGAAATTTTATGAACCTGACTTGTCAAAAACTTTTTTGCGCCATGCTCACCCAGTTTTTTTCGTTCGCTCTGCTGCTGCTTGCCACCGGGGTGACGTGCGCCGCCGCCGCCATCCCGCTCACCGTGCAGACCGACCAGCCGGGCGCGAAACTCAATCGCGCCATGTGGGGAATTTTCTTCGAGGACATCAACTTCGGCGCGGACGGCGGGCTTTACGCCGAGCTGGTGAAAAACCGTTCGTTTGAATTTCCCGACGCACTGATGGGTTGGAGCAAACTCTCGCCGAGCAAGTCGCGCGGCTCGCTCACCATCCGCGACGACGCGCCGCTCAACGCCAAAAACCCGCACTACCTCCGTCTCGAATCTCAGGGCAAAGGCTTTTTTGGTGTGGCGAACGAAGGCTTTCGCGGCCTCGGCGTGACGGCGGGCGAGGCTTACAATTTCAGCGCGCAAATTCGCAACGCGAACGGCCATGCAAAGTTGCGCGTGGAACTTTACGGCGCGAACGGTGCGTTGCTGGATTCCGCGCGACTGGAAAAATTCCCGACCAACTGGACGGAAGTCACCGCCGTGCTGCATCCGAAAACCACGGATGCGAAGGCGAAACTTTACGTTCTCGTGGACGGCGCGGGCGCACTGGACTTGGACATGGTTTCGCTGTTCCCGGCGAAGACGTGGATGAATCGCCCGCGTGGTTTGCGCGCGGACATGGTGCAGCAGCTCGCGGATTTGAAGCCGGGCTTCATGCGTTTTCCCGGCGGTTGCATCGTCGAGGGCAGCGAACTCAAGGGACGTTATCAATGGAAGAAAACCATCGGCCCGGTCGCCGAGCGCGAGCTGCTCGTCAATCGCTGGAATAACGAATTCCTGCATCGCCCCACGCCGGATTATTTTCAATCGTTCGGCCTAGGCTTCTTTGAATTTTTTCAACTTTGCGAAGACATCGGCGCGCAGCCGTTGCCAATCTTGAGTTGCGGCCTCGCGTGTCAGTTTAACTCCGGCGAAGCCTGCGCGATGAGTGACCTCGACGGCTACATCCAAGACGCGCTTGATTTGATTGAGTTCGCCAACAGCGCGACGAACACGACATGGGGCGCGCAGCGCGCGGCGATGGGACACCCCGCACCGTTTCATCTGACGATGCTCGGCGTGGGCAACGAAAATTGGGACGCGCCTTACCTCGAACGCTACGCAAAATTTCACGCCATCCTGAAAGCGCAGCACCCGGAAATCCAACTCGTCTCCAGCGCCGGCCCGTCGCCGGACGACGCGCATTTCAAATACGCGTGGCCGAAACTCCGCGAACTCCACGCCGACATCGTGGACGAACATTGCTACGCCAAGCCCGATTGGTTCTTCGACAACACGCACCGCTTCGACAGCTACGATCGTCACGGCCCGAAAGTTTTCTTCGGCGAATACGCCGCGCAGAGCGACGCGATTTGCAGCGTGGAGAACCGCAACAACCTCGCCTGCGCCATCGCCGAGGCCGCCTACATGACCGGCCTCGAACGCAACGGCGAAGTCGTGCGCATGGCTAGCTATGCGCCGCTGTTCGCGCACATCGAGGCGTGGCAGTGGACGCCGAATCTCATTTGGACGGACAACCTGCGCAGCTACGGCACGCCGAATTATTTCGTGCAAAAATTGTTCGCCAACTATCCCGGAGACGTGGTGCTGCCCGCGCAACTGGATTTGCCCGCGACGAATGCGCCGCGCGTGTTCGCCTCCGCCACGCGCGACGACGCCACTGGCGAAGTCATCCTCAAGCTTGTCAACGGCACGGCAGAGGCACGCGAATTAAAAATTAATTTGGCAGGTGCAGGAAAAATTTCCAGCTCGGCCAAGGTCAGCGTGCTGGCGGGCGAGTCGCTCACGGCGGAAAATTCTTTTGCCCAACCGCGCGCCGTCGCGCCCGTGGAAACTGAATTGCAAATTGCGTCACCGCAGTTTCCCCGAACACTCCCAGCCAATTCTCTGACCGTGCTGCGCGTGAAGCTGCTCAAGTAGCCACCTTCGCCAGCACCGTTTGCAGCAACGGACTCCGCAGTTGGCTCGTCGGCGTGACCGTGCGGCGTTGCCACGGGATGAAGCCGAAGAACCACAGCCGCCAGAAGTTTACCGGCGCGGCGGGGTTGCTCGTGAGCAAATCGCGGAACGTTTCCAAGCGTCCCACTTCGATACCCAGCGCGGCGCGGTAAGTTTCATAGACAAACTTCGAGCAGAACTGACGCGGCGCATCGAAGTCGAAGCCCAGATGATACTGGATGCCCATGCGCCGGTCGCACTCCGCGCGCAACGCCGTGGCTTGCGCGGCGGTGAGTCCGGCGGGCAAGCGGCGGATGGCGAATTGCCCACTGGCCGAGCGCGCCAGAAATTTATCCAGCGTGGTGTAACTGCAACGCGGCACCCGGCTCTCCGCCACGACGAGCGCGCCGTTCGCCTCGCGGAAAATAATGCCGACGTGCGAATCCCAACTCTGCGCTGTGCGCGCGATCATCGCATACACCGGGCTGCGGACGGCGATGAAGACCACATCGCCGGATTGCAGCGCGGCGCGGTCGGTGACGGACAGGAGCGAAGTTTTATTTTTCATGGCCGCAGCGTAGCGGCGGTGGGGCAGGGGGCGTGAATTGAAAAATTCCCGGCGCGCGTCGGGAAAATCAATGTTGGAAACGGAACAGCGGCGATGGCAGTTCGAAATTGCCGGTTCAGCGGGAGAATCGTTTGCTGCCTATCTACTGGTTAGGCGTTTCCGGCTGTTGCAAGAGCCTCCTCCGAGGCCAGTGAATAAATAACAACCGGGTGCTACGGCGTGACTACTCGGAAAAAGCGGCGACTGAAACTCGTCGTGGAAAAAATGAACCAACTCTTTGGCTTCGACGGCGTGAAGCTCGATACATCCGCCCAATTGGCCGATGCCAAATTGGTCGCGGCTTGCAGGCGGTAGGCGATGCCGATTTTTCCCGTGAACGTCACCTCCGCCTGCTCGTTCGGGCGTGGCGAGATGCTCCAACGCGGCGCCGTGAATTTCTCCGGCTGCTGCTGAG
>JBJOPC010000374.1:0-5788 GCA_046050965.1 Verrucomicrobiota bacterium
ATCCGCGCCCCATGCAGGTCGCGGACACGATGAAGAAACCAACGCTCACGTCCGCTGAAGTGGATGACATGATTCGCTGGGCCGCTAAAGACCAAGCCGATCTCGGGCTTGACGTCATCACCGACGGCGAAGCGTATCGCGAGAATATGTATTACTTCTACCAGAAGCGCGTGGACGGCGTGACGTTTGAGAATATGCCGAAGGTGGAGTTCGGCTCGGCGGGGTTCGGCATCGAGTGTCCGCGTGTTGTTGGCGAAATTAAAAATCCGCGCTTCAACCTTGCGCATTGCTGGAAGCTCGCGCGTGCCACCGCGCCCGCGAACGTGCGTGTGAAACAAACTGTCACTGGCCCGCACGTTCTCACGCGCTTCAGCGTGAATGAGCGCAAAGACCTGTATCCTGACGACCAAGCACTCTGCCGCGCGTGGGCGAAAGTGCTGTTGCAGGAACTGAAGGAAGTCGTTGCCGCCGGTTGCACGGACATTCAGTTCGATGAACCGATGTGGACGGAGTCGCCGGAGCACAGCGAATGGGGCGCGGATATTTTGAACGAACTCATCGCAGCGTTGCCGGGCCACGTCCGTATCGGCCTGCACGTCTGCGGTGGGAATCCGCGGCGCAAGCGCGTCTATTTCACGAAATACACGGATCTCGCGAAGGCGTTCAACAAGCTGAACATCCATGAAGTTTCGCTGGAGCATTGCACGTTGAGCTACGACCTGATGACGCTCTGGCCGCTGTGGAATTTCAAAGGCGACCTCGCGCTCGGCGTGATTGACCAGCGCAGCGACGAGATTGAAACGCTCGACGTAATCCGCAAGCGCATCGAACCCGCGTTGAAATTTTTCCCGCGCGAACGCCTCGTGCTGACGAGCGAATGTGGCTTCGGCCACGTGCCATTGGACATCACACACAAGAAACTACGGATGCTCGTCGAGGCGTCGCACAAGCTGTGAAGCATGACGGCAGCGCGTTTTGAGAAGTGCGCTGACTTATAGTTTGGGTGGTTGGCTTGCGGAAAATATTTTTTGCGGCACATTGCTCGCGGAAAAATTATGGCAGCTAAAAACCCTAAAACGGCCAAACAAAACGCCAACGGTTCGACCATCATCCAACTCAACCTCGCCGGGTTGATTATCTTCAGCGTTGCTCTCGTAGTTGCGTCCGGGCTGGTGACGTTTGGTCTGATTACTTGGCACGACAAACAATTGGCGTTCGGCACGAAGGTGAACGCGCCTGCCAAAACAACTTCGACCGGCGGCAGTGTTTCCCAGTGGCAGGGCGAGACGCCGCCGTGGGGCGACCTCGTCACTTACAACATCGAGTTGGAAAAGCCGGACGAATACGTCGCGTTCGAGTCGGCCACCAATCATGCGCCCGCGTGGACTTTTCCTGCCATGCAACCGCCGCAAGTGCGCGAGCTTCTGCTCACGTCCGGCCTCACCGCGAAGCAAGCGGATTACGCACTCGCCCACATCGCCGTTACCGCCACGAACACCGTGGTGGCGCCGGATGCGGAACTACTGTTCAGCTTGACGCCTCCAGTGCGCGCCCAACTATACAATCGGCTCGCAGTGTTCTCGGAGAATCACTACATCAAAAATCCGTTCGTCTTCACGCAGCCAGATTTTCAAACCATTGCCACACGCGTGAAACTGAACGCCAACATTTCCAACCTCGTCAACCGTTTGATTTACACACGCGGCACGGCGGAATGTTTCAGTGACATCGAATTCGTCCTGCGCCAGTTGCCGTCGGAGAACGACCGCCTCACGCTCGTCAAAGCCATGTCCAGCCAGTCCGCCACGCTCGTGCGTTTGCAGATTAATCCCGAAACCGACGTGGACAAACTGCTCGGCTACTGGGCCGCACCGGCGAACGGCGTCCGCATCAAAGACGTGCGCCCGCTGCTCGACTCACTCAAGCGCTTGCCCGACGGCGCGAATATCAGCCTGCTGTATTTCCTTCCGCAGTTCGCCCGGCAGCGGCTCTACACGTTTCCCATGCCCGCGCAAATCGGCGATCCCATGATGGATTGTCACTGGAGCACGATGAATTTTTTTAACGAAATTCCCGACAACCGTTTCAACGACCCGGCGTATCTCGGTAACTATGTGAGAACCAATTTCTACGAGATTGCCAAAGCCAACGCTTACGGCGACGTGGTGTTTTTGCAGGATGACAAAGGAACCGTGCTGCACTCGGCCGTCTATATTTGCGATGACATCGTCTTCACGAAAAACGGTCGCAGCACCGTGCAGCCGTGGATTCTGATGCACCTCAAAGACCTCATGGGCGTCTACGCTTCTTCTCCCGGACTGACTGCGAAAGTTTACCGCAATAAAAATACGTGAGCGGAAAATCGTTGAGCACGCAACGGTGATTTACATTTCCCGTCGGCCTTCGAGCGCGCGGCTCAAGGTGAGTTCGTCGGCAAATTCCAGGCCGGTTCCGGCGGGCAATCCGTGCGCGATGCGACAGACTTTCAGACCGGTGCGCGCGAGGCGTTTGGCGAGGTAGGAACTGGTCGCGTCGCCTTCCACGTCCGTGCCGAGCGCGAGGACGACTTCGGTGATAGGCTCGTGCTGCAAACGCTTTTCTAGTTCGGCAATCTTCAAATCTTCGGGCGTGACGCCGTCGAGCGGGGAAATTTTTCCGCCGAGCACGTGGAACTTGCCGCGAAACGTGCCGGACTTTTCAATGCTCAAAATATCCACGGCGCGCTCCACGATGCAGACGAACGAGCCGTCACGGCGCGCGTCGTCGCAAATGGCGCAGGGAGATTTTTCCGTCAACGCGCCGCAGGTGTCGCAGAAAATTATCCGCTCGCGCGCGGCCACGATGGCGTCGGCCAACTCACGCACGACGGCGGTATCCGACTGCACGAGGTGCAGCGCGACGCGCTCGGCGGAACGCGGGCCGATGCCGGGCAAGTGCCGCAGCGCAGCAACGAGAGCGATGATGGAGGCGGGAAGCATGGATTGATTTTGTAGGAGGCGAGGTAACGAGTCTCAAACTTAAAATCAGAGACTCCTTATGTCGTCTCCTACATTTTTTTCAGCCCAGCCCCGGCATGGAGAAGCCTTGCGTAATCTTGCCCATCTCGGCGTTGGAGATTTCCTTGGCTTTGGCGAGGGCTTGATTCGTGGCGAGCAGAATCATGTCTTCGAGGATTTGCGCGTCGCCGGGATTCAACGCAGCCGGGTCGAGTTTGATGGCGGCGAGCGACCCATCGCATTTGGCGGTGACCTTGACCGCGCCGCCGCCGCTGCTGGCCTCGACGGTGCGGGCGGCGAGTTGTGCTTGGACTTGTTCCATTTCTTGCTGCATCCGCGCAGCTTGTTTCATGAGTTTGCCGATGCTGGACATGAGTGATGAGTTTTAAGTTTTTAGTGGTGAGTTTTTAGTTCGGAATCAGGCGCGGACTTCGACGATGGTGCCTTTGAAAATTTCCAGCGCCTTTTGGATGAGCGGGTCGTTTTTGAAATCGTCTTTGCTGAACGCCACGGAACTGGTGGTGGTTTTGGCGGGGATTGGGTCGCGCGAAGGAGCCGAAGGTTTTTTCACTTCGCTGACTTCGCCGACTTCGCGCGAAACTATTGGTGCAGTCGAAATGGGTGCGGCGACGGTCGCGCTGCGTTCGGCTTTGATGATTTTAATTTGTAGGCCGGGATGGCCGAGTTCGGCGAGCTTGGTCTGGAGGATGGCGTGGTTCTTGGAGTTGTCCACGAGCGGCAACTGGTCGGCGAACTCGGGGTCGAAGCCGATGGTAAATAAAGTTTTCGTGAGCGCGACGGGGTGCGCTTGCGTGAGGTAGTTGCGGAGAAAACCGCTGACGCGCCCGGCGGCTTCGAGGAGTTGCGGCCAGAGGGTGTCGAGGTTGGCGTCGCCAGTGGCGGCGGTAAAAATCGGAGCGGTGGGTTCAGGCGCGGGCGTGAACGCGGGGGCGGCAGCGCGCGGCGCGAAGGTAGGCGCGGGGCGTGAGGGAACGGGCGCAGGGGAATTCGCGGGTGCAACACTTACGCTGCTCGGTTGTCCGGCGCGGAGTTCGTTGAGTTTTTTTAACACGGCGTCGAGGCTCACGGCGGTGCGGGCTTCGATGGCTTTGCAGAGGGCGACTTCGACGAGAATCTGTTTTGATGCGGCGTCACGCAGGCGATTTTCATAATCGCTCAAAACTTCCAGCACGCGCGTGAGGGCGTCGGCGGTGACAGCGGCAGATTGTTCCTTGAGCGCGGCAGCTTCGGCTTCCGAAACTTCTAGCAGCTTCAAATCACCGCGCGAAACTTGAAACACGAGCAAGTTGCGAAAGTGATTCAGCAAATCAGCGAGGAGGCGCCCGAGGTCTTTGCCGTTTTTGACGAGTTGATTCAGTTCATTGAGGGTGGCGGCGACGTCGCCGGCGATGATGGCACTGGTGAGCGAAAGCAACTGGCTTTGCCCGGTCAGGCCGAACATCGAGAGCACATCGGTCTCTTCGATTTTGTTTCCGCAAAAGCTGATGAGCTGATCGAGTGTGGATTCGGCGTCGCGCATCCCGCCGTCCGCGCCGCGCGCGATGGCGTGCAGGGCGGTTTCGGTGGCTTGAACTTTTTCTAATTTGGCAATGTCGCCGAGATGTTTGGTGATGAGAGCGGTCGGGATGCGGAGCAAATCAAAACGCTGGCAGCGCGAGAGAATCGTGGGCGGAAGTTTTTCGGGATCGGTCGTGGCAAACAAAAAGACGACGTGCGCAGGCGGTTCTTCGAGCGTTTTGAGCAGCGCGTTGAACGACGAGTTCGAGAGCATATGAACTTCGTCAATGAGGTAGAGTTTGCGCGCGCCGAACGTAGGCGCGTAACGGACGTGGTCAATGATGATGTCGCGGATTTTTTCGACCTGTGTGTTGGACGCCGCATCGAACTCAAGCATGTCCATGCTGTTGCCGGCGGTGATGGCTTTGCACTCGGGACATTCATCGCAGGGCGTGGCGGTGGGCGCGTTTTTACAGCGCAGACATTTCGCAAAAATACGGCCGAGCGTGGTTTTGCCCGTGCCGCGCGGGCCGCAAAAGAGATAGGCGTGAGCGATGCGGTTTTGCGCGATGGCGTTGGCGAGCGTCTGGGTGACGTGTTCCTGCCCGATGACATCGGCGAATTTCTGCGGGCGATATTTGCGGGCGATGACTTGGTAGCTCACAGAGTTTTCAGTGGTTAGTTTTTAGTTTTAAGTTGTGGGAAGTTTGAACTTAAAACTTAAAACTTAAAACTTAAAACTGAAGTCAAGTGCCAGGGTGACCACGGCAGACGTGAAGCAAACTGCCGTTGCTGCCTTCCGGCTCTCGCGGGATTCATCCGTCCACGTTCCGTGGGCCCTGACGCAGGAAACTTTGCAGGAGGGCGGAGTGTGCTTCAAGGTTGAATTGAAAACTTGTGGCGATGCCTGAACCGCCTAAAGGCGGAACTCCCAACGCAGGCAACTCAAAGCAAAACTCCGCCGTGGTTCACACGGCGGAGTTTCGTTTGAAACTGCTTTGGCTTACGCGCGCGCTTGGCGGCGGTAGAGGCCGAGGCCGGTCATCGCCGCGCCAAGGATCAGCAACGCGTAGGTGATCGGTTCGGGCACCACGCTGATGTCCATCCCCCAACTCACCAGTGTCGAGATGTCCTCGCCGCTCAAGTCCGCGAGGAACAACGTCCATGTCCCGTTCGCGTTCGCACCGCCGAACGCCAACGAACCGTTCCCGTCCGGTTGATACGTCCCGCTCACCGCGCTCGCACCCGTCACGCTGTGGATGTCCGTCGCCCCG
>JBJOPC010000375.1:0-14899 GCA_046050965.1 Verrucomicrobiota bacterium
CACGCCGGACGAACTGCGCGGCATCGTCATCGCCACCGCCGCCGAATGGGGCGCGGAACACGGACGCCGCGACGTGAATACGACGAACAAAGCGCTCGACCTGCTCGTCCGCAATCTTGCCGGACTCACCGCCAGCGACGCCCGACGCCTCGCGCTCAAAGCCATCAGCAACGACGGCGCGATCACCGAAGACGACATTCCCGAAGTGCAGCGCGCGAAATATGAATTGCTCGGCCGCGATGGCGTGTTGTCGTTTGAGTTCGAGACGGCGAAATTTTCCGAAGTCGGCGGGTTGAAGAAACTCCGTTCGTGGATTGAACTGCGGAAAAGTTTTTTTCTCGGCGACGACGCGATGAAGTTGGATCCGCCGCGAGGCATCCTGCTGCTGGGTGTGCAAGGTTGCGGCAAAAGTCTTGCGGCCAAAGCAGCGGCGGCCACGCTGGGCGTGCCATTGTTGCGGCTAGATTTCGGTGTGCTCTACAACAAATATTATGGCGAGACTGAACGCAATTTGCGCCGCGCGCTGGAGACCGCCGAGGTGATGTCGCCGTGTGTGCTGTGGATGGATGAGATCGAAAAAGGCGTGGCCGTGCAGTCGGACGACGACGGGCTGACGCGGCGCGTGCTGGGGACGTTGCTGACCTGGATGGCCGAGCGCAGCAAGCCGGTGTTCGTGGTGGCGACGGCGAACGAGATTTTGCGGTTGCCGCCGGAGCTGGTGCGCAAGGGGCGCTTCGATGAAATTTTCTTCGTGGATTTGCCGACGCCGGAGAATCGCCGCGAGATTTTTGGGATTCATTTTCGCAAGCGGACGATTGACGCGAAGAGTTTTAACCTCGACGAACTCGTGGCGGCGGCGGACGGTTTTTCCGGTTCAGAGATCGAGCAAGCCATCGTGTCCGCGATGTATGCCGCGCACGCGCAACGCGGCGCGCTCACGCAGGAAAACCTGCTCGCGGAAATCCGCCAGACGCGCCCGCTCTCCGTGGTGATGGCCGAGCGCGTGGCCGAGACGCGCGCGTGGGCGGCGAATCGCACCGTGCCGTGTGACTAGTCCCGCTTGCATTTTTAGCCGATGTGAAAGCAACTGGCGTTCTCCCTCACCCTTAATCCCTCTCCCGCTGGGAGAGGGAGACAGCAGTTGTTTCCACTCGGTTCGGTGGAAGTTTTTCGAGCCGATGGCCGCACTCGTTTGTCAAAATGCGGCGAGCGTTTCTCCCTCTCCCAGCGGGAGAGGGCCGGGGTGAGGGAGAACGGCTCGCCAACCGTGATTGTAATTGAAGCTCACAGCACCCGCTTCACCGCCGCAAGCCAGCCCGTGTGAAGCTCCTTGGCTTGCTTGGCGGACATTTTCGGACGGAAGACTTTCTGCGCGCGCGGGAGCTTGGCGAGTTCGTCCAAAGAGTTGCACACGCCGAGGCCGAGCAAACCATTCATCGCCGCGCCCCAGGCAGAACTCTCGGCGACTTCCGCGACTTTGATTTCCGTGCGCGTGAGGTCGGCGGTGAACTGCATCAGGAATTTATTTTTTGTCGGGCCGCCGTCGGCGTGGAGATTTTTTAATTGGAGCTTCGCGTCGGCGCGCATCATTTCCAGCACGTCGCGGATTTGATACGCGATGGCTTCCTGCGCGGCGCGGACGATGTGCGCCTTCTGCGTGTGCGCAGACATTCCCACGATGGCGGCGCGCGCGTCCGGCGACCAGTGCGGCGCGCTCAAGCCCGCGAACGCCGGCACGAGATACACGCCGCCGTTGTCCGCCACGCTCGTCGCAAGTTTCTCCACTTCGCTCGCGCTGCGGATGAGGCCGAGTTGGTTTTTCAGCCACTCAATCGTCGCGGCGGAAAAGCTGATGATGCCTTCGCTGGCGTAAGTCGGCTGGCCGCGCCAGACCCACGCGAGCGCGGTGACCGCGCCGCGTTTCGTGGGCGCAAATTTTTTGCCGACGTTGAGCAACACGCTCGTGCCAGTGCCGAACGTGGCCTTGGCCGTGCCGGGTGCGAAGCAGCGTTGCGCGAAGAGCGACGCCTGCGAGTCGCCCATCACGCCGACGATGGGAATTGGCTGCGGCAAAATTCCGTCGGCGTCGGTTGCACCGAAATGCGCCGCGCACTCGCGGACTTCCGGCAGCGCGCGCATTGGGACTTTGAACAGCGCGCAGAGTTTTTCATCCCAGCGCAGCTTGCCGATGTCGAAGAGAAGCGTGCGGCTGGCATTGGTGAAATCCGTGGCGAACACTTCGCCGCGCGTGAGTCGGTGAATGAGATACGCGTCAATCGTGCCGACGACCGCGCTGCCATCGCGCAGCTTGGCGGCGAGCGCGGGTTTGTTCTCGATGAGCCAGCAGATTTTCGACGCGGAGAAATAGGTGTCAATCTTCAGCCCGGTTTTCTGGCGGACAAAATTTTCGTGGCCTTGCTCCGTGAGCTTGGCGCAGAGGGCGTCGCCGCGTCGGTCCTGCCAGACGAGCGCATGGTGCAACGGCTTGCCGGTTTTGCGGTCGAACAACAGCACCGTCTCGCGCTGGTTCGTGAGGCTCAACGCGGCGAGCTTTTTTATTTTCGCGGGCTGGCGCTTCGTAATCTCGCGGATGACGGCCAAAACATTTTGCCAGATTTCTTCGGCGTCGTGTTCCACCCAGCCGGGCTGCGGGTAAATCTGGCGGTGGCTGCGCGTGGCGCGGTCGAGAATTTTTCCGCGCGCGTCAAAGAGGACGGCTTTGGTGGCAGAGGTGCTTTGGTCTATCGAAAGAATCATGGGGCTAATGGGACGGATGGGACGAATTTTGTTTAGCGCGGGCGGTGAGGCGGGCGCGGGTCATGCGTTCGCGGAGGCCGCCTTCGGCGAGGAAATCTTTTTCGAGTCGGCGTTTGAGTTGGTCGAGCAGGTAGTTGTTCTGGTGAATTAGGCAGAGCGCGATGTTCGCGATGACTTCATCGGAGCGGGTTTCCACAAACTCGCGGAAGTCTTCATAGGTGAGCTTTGGTTTGCGACCAAGCTGGCGGACGTAGCGGGCTTCCTTGTCGTTTTTGTCCCAGAGGCGGAGTTTTCTCACGCGTAGATAATCCTGATAGTCGAGGAGAAGTTCTTCGAGGCTGGCGCGGGCGGTGTTGACGAGTTTGATTTCAAATTCTTTGGACGTGCCGGAAAACTCCGAGCCTTCGGAAATGTTTTGTTTGCCGGAGCGCGCGGCTTGAATCATCTGGTCAACCGTGCGGTCACCGATGCGGAGAAACTTGTGGCAAAAGTGAAACGTGAGGTCGTAGATGATTTCGCCCTTTTGAAAGGAGAGCAGTTCGCGGTAGTTGCCGTGAGGCGGGATGAAGCCATCGGGATTCATAGGTCGGATGGGTCACATGAGACTCATAATAGTTTTGCCGCCACGTCGCTCAAGCCTTCCATGCTGATGCCGTAGTGCCGGAAAATATCCGCCTGCGCGCCGGGCACGGTTTCCTCGTCGGGAATGCCCACGATGCGGAAGGGCTTGGCCACGCCTGCTTGCAACAGCACCGCCGCACACGCTTCGCCGAGTCCGCCGTGAACCATGTGCTCCTCCACCGTGACGACGGCGCGGCACTCGCGGCCAGCTTTCAAAATAATTTCCGTGTCGAGCGGCTTCACGCTGTGCATGGAAATCACGCGACAACTCAAGCCACGATCGGCGAGTTGCCCCGCCGCGAGCAGCGCGTGAACCACCGTCTCGCCCGTGGCGATGAACGCAACGTCGTTGCCGTCGCGCAACGTGATGGCTTGGCCGACAACAAACTTCGTTTCCGGTTGGTGCAGATTAAACATCGCCGCCTTGCCGAAGCGCACGAACACGGGCTTGGTCGCCTGCGCCGCAAACTGAATCGCGTGGCGCGATTCAAAATTATCCGCCGGGACGATGACGGTGAGGTTGTTGATGGCGCGCAGCACCGCGAGGTCGTGCAACGAATGATGCGTCGTGCCGAGTGCGCCGTAGCTCACGCCGGAGCTGATGCCGATGAGCACTGCGGGAACGTCCGAGTAACAAACGTCATTTTTAATCTGCTCCAGCGAACGCGCCGTGAGAAAGCAGCCCGGCGAAACGCCGAAAGATTTTTTGCCGCATGCCGCAAGCCCCGCCGTGATGCCGACAAGGTTTTGCTCCGCGATGCCGACTTCCACGAGTTGCTTGGGCAGTGCTTTGCCGAATGGCGCGAGCTTGCCCGACCCGCGCGAATCGCTGGTGACCGCGATGACGTTGGGATTGGCGCGCGCGAGTTCTTCGAGCGTCGCGGCGAATTCGTCGAGGTTGGCGCGGCCCATTTTGAGGCCGAGCTTTTCCGCCATCGCTTTCGCGGCGGGCGTGAACAGGGAAGGTGCGGGCGCGCTCATTTGAAAATTGAAACCGGAATCACGCGCGCAGGCTAAACCAGCCGCGCCGTTTTGAAAATCATTTGCCGGAAGTTTTCCGCCCGAACTCCGGCTCCAGCGGAATCAGTCGCGCCGCCACGAAACTAGGAATCGTCGCCAGCACCACGCACACGAAAAAATGCGGGTAGCCTAGTTGCGCCTGCAACCAGCCGCTCCACATCCCCGGCAGTGTCATCCCCGCCGCCATGAACGCCGTGCACAGCGCGTAGTGCGCTGTCGCGTGCGGCCCGCGCGCCATGCGGATGAGATACAGCATGAACGCCGTGAAACCGAAGCCATAGCCGAACTGTTCCGCCGCCACGCCCGCGCCGATGGCGAACAAATTTTCCGGCCGCGCGTAAGCCAGCCAGATGAACACCGCGTCCGGCAAATGAATCGCCAGCAGCATCGGCCACAGCCAGAATTTCAGCCCGCGCCGCGACACCGCGTAACCGCCCAGCAGCCCGCCCACGAGCAGCGCGCACAGGCCGACCGTGCCGTAAATCCAACCGAACTGCTCGTTGCTCAAACCCAGCCCGCCTTTGCCGCGCGACTCGATCAAAAATAATTTTGCCACCGGCAGCAACTGCGCCTCGCCCAGTCGGTAGAGCAGCACGAACGCGAGCATCGCGACAATCTTCGGCTTGCGGAAAAATTCCGTGAACGTGCCTTCAGATTTTTTTTGCGGCAGCTTCGGCGCGTCCGCCACGGGATACGGCAACTGCGCGCGATGATAAAATGCCAGCGCGAAAATCACCGCCGCCGCGAGCGCAAACGCCAGCAGCCACGCCGTCGCAAAACTGCCGGTGCGCGCGTGCATTTTCCCCGCGAAGATGACCAGTGCGCCCTGCGCCGCCACGTTCGCCACGCGGTAAAAAGTATTTCGCACCCCGCTGAACAACGCTTGGTCGCCCTCCGCCAGCGCGAGCAAATAAAAACCATCCGCCGCGATGTCGTGCGTGGCCGACGCAAAGCCGACGAGCAGAAACAACGCGAGCGTCACAGTGAAAAATCCCGGCAGCGGCAACGTCAGCGCTACGCCCGCGAGCAACGCACCCATCACGAGTTGCGTCGCCCATGCCCACAGCCGTCGCGTGCCGAGTGCGTCCACTGCCGGACTCCAAAGCGGTTTAAAAATCCACGGCAGCCCGAGCAGCGACGCCCAGAACGTGATGGTCTCGTTCGGCACACCGAGATTTTTGTAGAGCACCAGCGAGACGGACGTGACGAGCGCGTAGGGCAACCCTTCCGCGAAGTAGAGCGAAGGAATCCACGCCCACGCGCGGCGGTTGGTTGGGTTGGAGTCGGGCATCTGGTGCGGCAAGGAAGTTACAGGTTGAAAGTTGAAGGTTGCAAGTTTTGCGCACCCGCGTGGTCACCGACTTGCCACCAACTTCTACGGCACGATGACGCGCAGGCGTTCTTTCGCCACGCTGAACTTCGCGGGCAGGCAACCGACGAAATCGCCGTCCAACTCGAAGCCCGTGCGCGTGGCCGACGTGAGCATGATTTCTGCACTGCGCACACGTTGCACATCCAACGGCGGCAACTTGCCGAATACCGCCGCCCAGAGTCCGCTGGCTGTCATGGAAAAAATTCCCACGCGCGGAAACACGCACACGTCCAGCAAGCCGTCGCGCAAATCCGCCGTGGGGAAAATTTTCATGCGCCCGCCATACAATTCGCCGTTGCCTAGCAGCACGAATTCACCGGTGAGTGTTTGGCGTTGGGTGACGACGGTGATTTTGGGTTGGCGTTCCCGCAACGCGCGCCAGCCTGCGAGCACGTAGGCGAGCGGGCCGAATTTTTTCTTCTGCTCCCAGTTCACGAGTTCAATCGCGCGCGCGTCGAGACCCGCCCCACCGAGTTGCACAAAGTAGCGACGCTGCGTTTGGCCGTGCTGCGAAAAATCCACGCACGGCAAATCGAGGTGCGTGTAACGCCCGCGCACGACGAGTTGCCACGCGGCGTCTACGTCGAGCGGAATACCCAACTCGCGCGCGAAGACGTTGATGGTGCCGAGCGGCAACACGCCGAGCCGCACCCGCGCGAACGCGTTCGCGTCGCCGATGCCGTTCAGCACTTCGTTCACCGTGCCGTCGCCGCCCGCCGCGATGACGGTGGTGCAACCTTCGGCGATGGCTTCCGCTGCGAGCCGCCGCGCGTCACCGGCAGCGGAAGTTTTTTTTAGCACCGCGTAGTGCGCGATGAGATCCAACTGCGCCTGCAAGCGCCGCGCCTTGTCGCCTTTGGCGGTAGGATTGAAGATGACGCAGGCGTGCATGGTTCAAAGTTGCGGGCGTTCGCCCACGCGCGTGTCGCCGATGAAAACAACGCGCTTTTTTTCCACGGTGAACGTTTCTTTGCCCGCCAGCGAAACGGCGGTGAGCGTCTCCCAGCCGTCCAAATTCCAGCCCGCGAAACTGTGCCGGTAAAAATGCCACGACTCGCGGCGACGCACATCAGGTCGAAAACTGACTTTCAATTTTGATTCCAATACGGGCATGAGCGTGTCCCAGTCGGTGTCGTTAAACCGCGCGTGAGGTAGAAATTTTCTTGCACGCAACTTCGCGGCGGTCGGTTCGTCGGCGATGGTGAACTGCGGTTCCAGTGGGTCTTCCGCCGTGTGCAGCAGCAGCAGCGGCGGGTGGAACGTGGCGCGGATGAGCGTCTGGTTAGTGAGCGCGGCGATGGCGTCGAGGAGCGACGGCGCGTCGTTGGTCAGCACGGCGCGCGCGCGGTGGAACATATAAAATTCGTCCGTCGCGCCGGGCATGAACACGAGTGCCTTGACGGTGGCGTTGGACTGAAATGCGCCGAGCAGCGTGGCGGTGCAGTTAGTGGCGGTGAGCGTGGTGACGTGCGCGGGCAAGGGCATTTGGCGCAGCGCGTCCGGCCAGTCTTCGGCGTGAGCGAGAGGCATGACGAGCAGAAACGCGAGCCACAGGTTTTTGAAAAAACCGTTGGCGTGGGCGGGCTGGGTTTGCATAATCACGGCGACAGATTTTTCCCATGAGCTTGTTCAACCACCAGCACAAAGACCGCGAGCACGAACGCTATTATCTTTTCCCCGGCCAAGGCGGCTCGATGGTGCGGCGCAAGCAGCGCATGATGATCGTGTGGGCGCTGGCCGTGGGGCTGACGGTGTCGGCGGTGCTAGGCTTCGCGATTTGGTGGGTGAACACGCACGGTCACTGATGCACCCCGAAAGTTTTGCGCGGCAACCGCCCGATCCACGTTTGCCCGTCGGCGTAATACCACTCCAATTCCTTGATGGCGGGCGGTGAGTTTTGCAGGAGAATTAGCCGGTCTTCCGCGCGCATTTTTTTTATCCACGGCGTAAACGCCGCTGCCGCAAAACCACGTCGCTGGATTTCGCGCAGAATTTCCCGATCCTCGCGCGGCATGATGCCCGGCTCGAAGCCGAGTTGGTAACGCCAGTTCGCCGTTGGGTTTCGGTAAAACGTGCGGAAGAAAACTTCGAGGCTGGCACTGTAAATAATGCCGCCGTCGCCGGGCAACCACTCGGCGATGCGCACCAGATGCGAATCGTCCGGCGAGAGAAATACCGCGTCGAGATTTTGCGTCCATCGTCCGGCGATGTCGCGCGTGGTGGCGATGAACACGCCCGCCGCCGCGAACGCCGCGAGCAGCACGGCGGAGAATTTTTCGCGCGATAATTTTTCTTCCAGCACTGCTTCCAGTTCCATCGCCAGCCAGATGATGGCGGCGGGAAACCCCCAGTCCGTCCAGAAGCGCGAAATTTTCAAACCGAGCAGCCAGCCCAGTGCCGCCAGCGCGAACACGGGGTTAAACACGGCCTCTCGCTTCCATTCGCCGCGCGCCACGCGCCACACAATCACGAAGCCAATCGCCACGATGAACGGCAAATCGCCGGGGTCCGCGCGCAATTCGGTGACGAGCATTTGCTCCGAAGTTTGCCCGCCGAACACGTCGAATAAATGCGCCGTCGTCTCGTGCAGATACGCGACCGGATGCCCAGTGAACGTCGCGCCCAAAGCCGCACCGACCAGCCAGCACGCGCCGAGCAAAAACATTTTCCGCCATTCGCCTACGAGCGCGAACGCTGTCACCACGATGCCGAATAAATACCAACTGCCATGCACCCAAACGGAAAATCCAATGAGCGCGATGGTCGCGACGATAGCCGCCCGCGAGATTTTTTTTGGCCGCGCCCAGAGTTGCAGCACGATGACAGCGACGACGAGCATCACTTCAAACGGTCGCCCAAACAGCACTCGGCTGAACGTGGCCGAGGCCGCGAGGCTGGTGGCGAATAGTGCGAGCAGCGCGGCCTCCGGGCGTTTGCGCCCCGCGAGCAGCGCGAGCCAGAACGCTACAAACGGCGCGGTGACGGAGAACGCCACGAGCGTATCTGCGTCCCAACCGAACGCGCGATGTGCCGCGCCAAGAAGCGCGTGCCAACCCGGATGTTCATCGCCGCCGTAGCCCTCGGCCACGACGAGAATTTCCGGCCACGTTTTTCCCGACAACGCTTTGCCGACGTGCCGCAGCGCGTCGTCAGCGGGCAGGTAACCGAGTTTGAGAATTTGCAGCGGGATGAGCAGGCCGAGCAGCAGCGCCACAATCCACACGCCGAGCGGCGCGGCTTTGCGCCACAGTGACAGATTTTCCAACGGGCTGAACGGCGAAGAATTCATGCGCGCGATTGGAGTGAATTGCGCGCAGCGACGCAAGCTTGGAGATACTCAATCCGCAGTGGACGCCCCAACGAAATCGGCTATCGTGCCAACGTGAACAGCACCGCCGCTTACATTTTGCGCGAGAACACCGGCACATCCGGGCTTGTCGAATCCGCGCGCGCCGCTATTGCCACGCTGGCAGATCACGACATTCCGCATCTCATCGTCGGCGGGCTGGCGGTGCAGGAATACGGCTACGCGCGCGTGACCATTGACGTGGACATCGTCGTGCCGGACGTGCTGGAAGCGGTGGAATGGCTCACGGCCGATTTGACCGGGCCGTTTGTGCGCGTGCCGGAATTTCCCGACCGGGTTGAAGACCGGCGCAACGGTGTGGAGATTGATTTATTGCCGGCCGGGCAAGTCGTGAAGCGCGGCTGCAAAGTTCCATTTCCGCAACCGCAACTCGCCACGGAAAAATTTCAAATCGTGTCGCTCGAAGAATTACTCGCACTCAAGCTCGACAGTTGGGTGAACAGTCCGACGCGGCGGCTCAAGGACAAAGCGGACGTGGTGGAACTCATCCAGCGTCGCCAGCTCCCGCGCGACTTCGCCGTGAACCCGCTCGTGCGCGCGCTCTACACCGAAACGTGGGACGCGTTACGCGCGGAGAAATAGGCCTGACGACTGCGGCTGGAAAATACTGTGGCTGTATTTGGCTCAACCACGCGTTCTCCCTCACCCTAGCCCTCTCCCGCTGGGAGAGGGAACCGCTTTGCCGTGCTTGAATAATTTGTGAGCGCGGGGTGCGAACTCTGGCATACGAATTTCCGAGAGATGTCGTTCGTCGCTCCCTCTCCCAGCGGGAGAGGGCTGGGGTGAGGGAGAAAACTTACACTCACCCAACGGCTACGCTTTTCACTGAAACTACCCACTCACTTCAACGCCTTCAGCACCGCGCGGAAATCTTTGGGCAACGGCGCTTCGCAGGTCATGCGCTTGGCGGTCTTGGGGTGCGTGAAAGTTATTTTGCTGGCGTGGAGCATTTGGCGCGACGCGGTCACGCCGGTTTGCTCGGAGAATTTTTTGTTCGGCTTCACGCCGTAGACTTCGTCGCCGAGAATCGGATGGCCAAGGTGCGTGAGGTGAACGCGGATCTGGTGTGTGCGCCCGGTGTGCAAGGTGCAGGCAACGTGCGTGGCGGCGGCAAATCTTTTTAGAACTTCGTAGCTCGTCCAGCAATCGCGGCCTTGAGCGGCGGTCGTGACGGCCATGCGTTTGCGTTCGGTGGGATGGCGCGCAATGGCCGCACGGATATCGCCAGTGTCGCGTGCCACGAGACCGACAACGAGGGCTTGGTAAATTTTTTCCATGCTGCGTCCGGCGAATTGTTCGGCGAACGCGGCGTGCGCGGTATCGGTTTTGGCGACGATGAGGCAGCCGCTGGTTTCTTTGTCGAGCCGATGCACGATGCCGGGACGCGCGACGCCGCCGATGCCGCTCAACTGTCCGGCGCAATGATGCAACAGCGCGTTGACGAGTGTGTGTTCGTCGTGTCCCGCGCTGGGGTGGACGACGATGCCGGGCGGTTTGTTGAGGACGAGCAGGTGTTTGTCCTCGAACAAAATTTCGAGCGGGATTTTTTCCGGCAACGCGGTGGCGGGCTTCGCTTCCGGCCAATGGATGGAAATCATTTCGCCAGCGTGGGGCGCATGCGTGGCTTTGGTCGGCTGGCCGTTGACGCGGATATGCGCCTCGGCAATGAGCCGCTGGAACGTGCTGCGCGAGACCGCGGGAAACTTGGTGCGAAGGAAGGCGTCGAGCCGCGTGTGTGGCAGGGAATCGGCGGCGACGAAATTTTCGGTGGCGGCGGACATGAATTTTTAATCCGCGAATTTCGCGAATGGACGTGAATTATTTTGGTTCAGACGGCGAGGCAACGGGCGTTTCGCCTTTCCAGTTCAGCAAAAAGATTAGGCTGACGCCGGTGCAGATGGCGCTGTCGGCCACGTTGAACGCGGGGAAGCCGTGTTCGCGTCCGCCGGTCTGGATAAAAAAATAGAGAAAATCCACGACGTGCTGGCGCGCGGGCAGCAGGCGGTCGAGGAGATTGCCGACAATGCCGCCGAAGATGAGGCCGAGCGCGAGTTGGCCGAGCCGCGTGTGCGCGCCGAAGTGACGCCGCGCGAACCACAGTGCGACGAGCGCGGCCAGCGCGACGGCGGCGAGCAAGCCGTTGCGCCCGGTGAACAGCGACCACGCCGCGCCGGTGTTGCCCCAATGCACGAATTTGAAAAAGCCCGGCACGATAATTTTTTCGTCGGCGAAGTTCAGGTATTTCAGCACGGCCAACTTGGTGAATTGGTCGGCCAGAAAAATAATTCCCGCCACGCGCGCAATGAGGCGGTTGGGGGAAAGCGCGGTCATGGGAAAATCCCGCGCGCTCACGCGGCGAGCGTGTGGCGGACGAGTTCGGTCAGCTCGTTAATCTCGTAGGGCTTCGCGAGGAAGTGGTCGGGCTTGGCGGGCGCGTCGTGAAAAATATCTTCGCTGACCGTGCCGCTGACGAGGATGATTTTCTGGCCGGGCTGCGCGAGGCGGCAGGCCGTGATGAGATCCATGCCGTTCATCGTGTGCATCGCGTAATCGGTGATGATGAGCGCGGGACGCGGCGTGGCGGCGGTGAACGTTTTAAGCGCAGTGTCGGGGTCGCGGAACGTTTTCACCTGATAACCGAGCGGCGTGAGGATGACTGCCGCGAGTTCCAGCAGCATCGGCTCGTCGTCCACGACGTAGATGAGCGCACCGGCGGCGGAAGGAGATTTGGTTTTATCGCTCATGATGTCAGTGGCTGACCTGCAACAGTGGCGGGGAATTAACCTTAAATTCTTTTTACTGGCAAGCGGCGACTTCAATTCCGAAACTCCGCGCATGACACAGAACGAAGTTTTGGAAATTTTCCGCCGCAGCGGCGCGTTGCTCGAAGGCCATTTCATCCTCCGCAGCGGGCGACACAGCCGCCAGTTTTTTCAATGCGCGCTCGCGCTTCAGCAGATGCCCGACGTGGAACGCCTCGGCGTCGCGCTCGCGGCCAAGCTCCGTCCGCTCGGCGCGGTGACGGTCATCGCGCCCGCGATGGGCGGGTTGGTCATCGGGCAGGAAGTCGCGCGGCAACTCGGCTTGCGTTTTATTTTCGCGGAGAAGGAAGAAGGCAAACTCGTTCTGCGCCGTGGTTTCAAAATTTCTGCGGGCGAAAAAATTCTCATCGTCGAGGACGTCGTCACCGCCGGTGGCCGGGTGCGCGAGACCATCGAAATCGTCCGCGCGCTCGGCGGCGTGGTGGCGGGCGTGGCGATGGTGGTGGACCGCACCAACGGCGCGGTGGATTTGGGCGCGCCCACGCACAGTTTGATTGCGATGCTGGTGGAGACGTTCGAGGTCACGGCGTTGCCCGCCGACTTGCAGAAAATTCCCGCCGTGAAACCGGGCAGCAAGTAGCCGCCGCCCGCTCGGCGCGGTTCGCCCTGTCATTGCCTGCGCCGGGAGGTTCTCCCCGCCCGCCCGGAAGTTCCGCCCGCTCGCCGGGAACTCTAGCCCGACCGCCGGGAGGTTCAGTTGGCTCGCCGGGAAGCGCAGTTCACCGCCCGGGAAGTCCTCCCCACCCGCCGGGAACCTTGGACGGCTCGCCGGGAACTCCAGCCGGACGCCCGGGAACCGCTCCCCGCTCGCCGGGAACCCCAGTTCGCCCGCCGGGAAGTGCTCCCGGACGCCCCGGAACCGCGCCGGAACGGCAAAAAGTGGCAAAAAACCACGTTTTTGACCAATTTCAGCCCGTCGAGGGCAAAAATGTGGGTTTTGACTGCCAGCCAACCACGGCGGCGGAATTTTTAGCCACAGACCTGTCGCGCCATAGCCTTGCGAAGGCGGGTGAACACAGATAAACACGGATGGGGGACTGGAATCCTCCCTCTCCGCCGCGACCGGGGGGAGTCCGACGCTACCCTCGCCCATTGGATGGGAGAGGGGCTGGGGGTGAGGGCAATCGTAGGTCGGATGAGGTGTCGAACCAACCCGCCGATTGACGCTGCCAAATTTCCCGCGCACACTCACCGCGTCAGTAAAAAAATCCAACGAACCAAAATATTTTAATTAACAATTTTGCGTAGCTACGGCTACGGGCTATCCCGAAAACCGCGAATTTTCCAGCCCGTCAAACGAACCGACCGAGCGCGCCCAAATGGGCGCGGCTTGGCGTTACCTCGTTTGACAGGCGCTTCGCGGTGCCTCGGGATAGGGTGCGTTGAGTCCGCGCCTTTTCTTTTTTGAATTTCCCGTCTCCATAGTTGCCAAGCAACTACTGGATGATGAATGGCCACGGGTGACGAAATTAAATTACCGCTGACTTCACGCGATGTGAGTGCGGAGCGGTTGGTGCATCTTCGCGAACTATTTCCCGAAGCTTTCACCGAGGGCAAACTTGACCTCAAAAAATTCCCGCAACTGCTGGGCGATGCCGCCACCGATGCGCCCGAACGCTACGGGCTTTCGTGGTCGGGAAAATCCGAGGCCATCAGAAATATCCAGACGCTCACGAGTGGCACGCTGTTGCCCGCGCGAGATGAATCCGTGAATTTTGACACCACGGAAAATCTCATCATTGAGGGCGACAATCTGGAAACGCTCAAGCTCCTGCAAGGCGGCTATCACGGGCGGGTGAAGATGATTTACATTGATCCGCCTTACAACACGGGCAATGAATTTATTTATCCCGACAACTTCAAGGAAGGGCTGGCCGACTACCTGCGTTTCTCCGGGCAGGTCAGCGGCGAAGGCATCAAGCTCGCGACTAATACCGAGACGGACGGGCGTTACCACAGCAAATGGCTGACGATGATGTATCCCCGGCTGTTTCTAGCACGTAATCTCTTGCGCGAGGACGGCGTGATATTCGTGAGCATTGACGACCACGAAGTCCATAATCTCCGCGCCGTGATGAATGAGATATTCGGCGAGGAGAATTTTGTAGCGAACATCGTTTGGCAGAAAAAATATTCCGTTTCCAACGACGACACCGGGGTCGGGACAATGCACGATTATATCGTCGCCTACTCAAAGTCAGATGAGTTTGAACGAGGCCTTTTCCCGCGCACCGAAGAACAGGCATCACGATTCTCGAATCCTGATAATGATCCGCGTGGCGATTGGGCGTCAGGAGAATACATTTCTGGAAAATCAAAAGAGCAACGGCCTACGCTTTGGTATTCAATTCGTCATCCGAAAACAAAAGAGGAGATTTGGCCGCCACCTCACGCGGTCTGGAGATATTCCAAGGAAAAACATTTGCAGATCGAAAAAGAACATCGCTTGTTTTGGGGAGCAGAACAAAATTACAGAATCCCTCGGTTGAAGCGTTACAAATCAGAAGCCAAAGATGGCGTAGTTCCCTCAACGTGGTGGCCGCACGGTGAAGCCGGACATAACGATGCGGCAAGCAAAGAGCTGGCAGCGCTGATGGAGCAGCCAAAAACTTTCGATAATCCGAAACCCACCAGTTTACTAAAACGCTTGCTGGATTTGGCTGATTCACAAACAACCGACCTCATTCTCGACTTCTTTGGCGGCAGCGGCACGACGGCGCAGGCAGTCATGGAGTTAAACGTGCAGGACGGCGGCAACCGCAAGTTTATCCTCGTCCAGTTGCCCGAACCGACGGAGCGCAAGGATTTCCCCACCATCGCGGACATCACCAAAGAGCGCGTCCGCCGCGTGATCAAAAAGCTGGAAACAGAAATTGCCGCGAAAGAACACAAAGAGCACAAAGAGAACGAAGGCACACTGCCATTCGAGGAAGGTAGGGC
>JBJOPC010000376.1:0-14196 GCA_046050965.1 Verrucomicrobiota bacterium
AGGGCGCAGATTTTCCGACGGGCGGATTTCTCTGTGGCATCGAGGGCATCAAAAATTATTTCACGACCGGCAAGGGCAGTTTGAAATTGCGCGGGCGCATCGGTATCGAGGAGATGAAGGGCAACCGTGAGCAGTTGGTCATCACGGAAATTCCTTACAACGTCAACCGCGCCGGTCTGGAAGAACAGATCGCGAACCTCGTGAATGAAAAAATCATCACGGAAATCTCCGCGATGCGGAATGAATCGGACGAGCATTGCCGCATCGTCATTGAATTGAAGCGCGAGGCCGCGCCGAAGGTGGTCATCGCGAAATTGTTTCAGCACACGCAACTGGAAGTTTCCTTCAGCGTCAACGCACTCGCGATTGATCATGGCCGCCCAAAGACGCTCAACCTGAAAGAAATCATCCAGTGCTACATCGAGCATCGCCGCGAAGTGGTTCTGCGTCGCACGCGCTTTGAATTGCGGAAGGCCGAGGAACGCGCCGAGTTGCTCGAAGGCTACATCATCGCGCTGTCGAACCTGGATGAATTCATCCACATCATCCGCTCCAGCAAGACGCGCGATGAGGCGAAGATCAAGCTGCTCGCGTTCGAGTGGAACCGCACGCAGGTGGAGAAGTGGGGCGTGCTCATCCGCAGCGAGGCGCGTCTGGAGGCGGGCCGTTACGCGCTGACCGAGCGGCAGGTGGACGCGATTTTGGATCTGCGTTTGTATCAGTTGACCGGCCTGGAAATTGACAAGATTGACAAGGAATACAAGGCGCTGATCGAAGTCATCAAGGACTTGCTCGACATCCTCGCGAAGGAATCGCGCGTGATGGCCATCATCAAGGCCGAACTCGCCGCCATCAAGGAGAAGCACGCCACGCCGCGCAAGACGGAGATTGTTCCTGACGAGGGCGAGATCGCCATCGAGGATTTGATCGCCAACGAAGGCGTCATCATCACGCTCACGCACAACGGCCTGCTCAAGCGCACGAACGTCAGCCAATACCGCGCGCAGCGGCGCGGCGGCAAGGGCGTCATCGGCATGACCACCAAGGAAGGTGAGACCGAGGCGGACAATGATTTCGTGGAGCATCTCTTCACCGCCAGCACGCACGATTACCTGATGTTCTTCACGAACACCGGCCGCGTGTATGTCGAGCGTGTGCACGAGATACCCGACATGGGACGCGCGGCCAAAGGCCGGAGCATTGCGAATCTTTTGGAATTGAAGGCGGACGAAAAAGTCGCCGCGCTCATCCGCATCTTGTCGAAGACGAATGAGAATCGGGAAGACGTGACGTGGACGCAGTCCGGCGAACTTTTCTTCGCGACGAAACAAGGCACAGTGAAGAAGACTTCCTTGAGCGATTTTGCGAATGTCCGCAAAGGTGGCATTATCGCCATCACGATTGACCAAGGCGACACGTTGATTGACGTGAAGCAGACGCGCGGCAGCGCTGGCGAAGGTGACGACGGCGACGATGTGGTGTTGATTACCAAGGACGGTATGAGTATCCGCTTCGTTGAAACCGATGTTCGCTCGATGGGGCGCAACGCTGGCGGCGTGAAAGGAATCACGCTTGAAGCGGGCGACGCCGTCGTGGCGCTGGCGGTGGTGGTGGCAGACGCGGCTCTGCTGGTGGCCGGTGAGAACGGCATTGGCAAGCGCACCTCATTTGACGAATACCTCGTGCAGGGCGAGTCTGGCACGCGCAAACAATCACGCGGCGGCAAAGGTCGCATCACCATGAAAGTTGGCGAAAAAACCGGCGTCGTCATCGGCGCGCTGCCGGTCCGCGACACCGACGAACTCATGCTTATCACCGTCGGCGGTCAGATGGTGCGCATTCCGGTCAGCGGCATTCGCGAGGCAGGGCGCAATACGATGGGCGTGAAGCTCGTGAACCTTGATGCCGGCGACAAGCTGCAAGCCATCGCGCCGGTTATCAGCGAAACCTCCGACCCGGCGGAAGGCAGCGAACCAGTCACGGCGGGGTAATGTCTGATGGCGTCCACGTCTCAACGGCTGGGGATGGTGGACGCCCTGCGCGGCGTGGCAGCGTTGTCGGTGGTGTGGTATCACTTCACGAGCGGCGTGGATGACGCATTGCCGATGTGGCTGAAAATGTCCGGAGCCGAAGGTCGGTTGGGATTGTTTGTTTTCTTCGTAATCTCCGGCTTTATCATTCCCCACGCGTTAGCGGCGGCGGATTTTCAGCTTCGTGATTTTGGTCGTTTCATGCTCAAACGCGTGTTGCGCCTGGATCCACCGTATGCGGTCGTGGTGCTGTTGTGTCTGGGGTTGCTGCAATTTTCCGGAGTGCGCCACGAATTTTCCTGGAAACAATTCCTTGCGCACTTCGGCTACGCGAATGCCTTTTTGCATTACGCGTGGTATAACCGCGTGTTCTGGACGCTCGCCATCGAATTCCAATGGTATCTGTTCGCCGCGCTGCTATTTCCGTCGTGGCGTCGCATCGGCGGAATGGGCTGCTGGCTCTGGGCGGGAATTTTTTTGAGCCTCGCATGGGCGTTGGATATTAGCACCACAGCGTTGGCCTACCTACCGCTGTTCCTGCTGGGGCTGGCAGTTTTCTGGCAACGCACCGGACGCTTGGCGACGAAGCCAATGTTGCTGCTGCTCGTGCTCGCCGGAGCTTACTGCGAATGGCGGCTAGAACCCGGCGCGGGTCTGGCCGGTGTCGCCGCCGCCGTGCTGATTTTCAGCGGACGAGATGGCGCCCGTTGGTTGAAAACCGTCGGCACACTTTCCTACTCGTTGTATCTGGTGCATCTGCCCATCGGCTTACCCGTGCTGCGAGCGCTCGATTCGCACACGGATGGGGCGTTGGGCTTGCTGTTCGTGCGGGTAACGGCACTCACGGTGTCGCTGGCCGTGGCTTGGCTGCTCTGGCGGTTTGTGGAATTGCCAGCGATGCGTTGGGCCGCGCGAGTGCCACTTAAGGCGCGAGCCGTTCCAATTTCCAACTCCCGTCCGCCTGTTTCGCGTAACTAAAACGGTCGTGCAAGCGACTCGGACGGCCTTGCCAGAATTCAATGCGGGTCGGCGCGAGGACGTAGCCGCCCCAATGCGGCGGCGTGGGAATGTCCTGTGGAAACTTCGCGGCGACGGCTTGCCAGCTTTGCTCCAATGTCGCGCGATCCGCCACGACGGAACTTTGCGCCGACGCCCACGCGCCGAGTTGGCTGTCGCGCGGCCGGCTATGAAAATATTTCTCCGATTCTTCCCGCGACAATTTTTCCACGCGCCCCGTCACGCAAACTTGCCGCTCATCGTCCGCCCAGAAAAATGTCAACGCAGCGCGGGGATTGTGTGCGAGTTCATGACCTTTGCGGCTGTTGTAATTCGTGAAGAAAATAAAACCGCGCGTGTCTACGCCCTTCAGCAACACCGTGCGTGCCGACGGCGAACCATCCGCGCCGACGGTGGCGAGCGTCATCGCGTTCACATCGGCGGGCGCGTGGCCGAGCAACGCCTGTCCTAGTTTGTAGAGCGCGATGCCAAGCTGGCGGTGACGGCTCTCGCCCGCGCCGGACGCGTGGGCGAACCACTTCGCGAATTGCAAGAGCGGGTCGGCGGCGAGCTCTGTTCGGTCGAGGCCGCCGACGGAATATTCGCGGCGCAGTTCGGCAATATCCATGACGCCAAACTACGCGCGGATTTTTTTTTGAGCGAGCGGAAAACGAGGTGTCCGAGCAGCGGTCAGCGCGCCGAGCGTGCGAGTTTTGTTTGGAATAATTTCCGGCGCGCACTAACTTCCCCGCATGGCTGACAAGAAGTTCGACGAGATTCTCCCCGCGCTCAAACCGCTGTTCCGCAAAGGCACCGAGGCCGCGCAGCGCGACAACTTTGATTACGCCATTGAGCTGTTCAACCAAGTGCTCGACAAAGAACCCGGCTGTGCGGAAGTGCGCGCGGCGTTGCGCGCGGCGCAAATCGGCAAGGCAGGCAAGGCGGGCGGGTTTTTTAAGAAGGCGTTCAACCTCGCGGGTTCGTCGCCGCAGTTGACCAAAGCCAAGCTGGCCTTGAACCACAACCCGCTCGAAGCGATGCAAATCACCGAGCAGATTTTTAACAGCGACCCGCACAACTCCACCGCCCACCGTATCTTCGCCGACGCCGCGCTCGCGGCGGGAATGCCGTTCACCGCCGTGCTGTCGCTCGAAGCGCTGGCGAAAACTTCGCCGGGCGACAAGGCCGTCGTTTCGCAACTCGCGCAGGCGCTGGCCGACACGGGCGAGGTCGCGCGCGCCGAGCAAATCATGGCCAACCTTTGCCGCGCAAATCCCCACGATCCCAACTTGAGCGCGCTGCTGAAAAACATTTCCGCCACGCGCACGTTGGACGAGGGCGGCTACGACGAAGTTGCCGCGACCGGCGGTTCGTATCGCGAATTGCTCAAGGACAAAGAAGAGGCGGTTGTGCTGGAACAGGAAAATCGCGCCCAGAAAAACGAAGACACCGCCGCGCGGCTCATCACCGAATACGAAACGCGGCTCACCAACGAGCCGAACAATCTCAAGCTCGTCCGTAATCTTGCGGAGTTGCACACGCAGAAACAGGAGTTCGATCGCGCGCTGGAATATTACCAGCAGTTGAAGTCCGCGGAGATGGGCGGCGATCCGTCACTAGATCGCGCGATTGCCGAGACGGTCGCGCGGAAGTTTGATTTCACGGCGGCGCAGATAAATCCGTTTGCTGCCGACCATGCCGAGCAAGTGGCGCGGCTGAATGCCGACAAGCAGGCGTGGCAAATCAGCGAGTGCCAGCAGCGTGTGGAAAAGTATCCAACGGACTTGGCGATTCGCTTTGAACTGGGCGCGTTGTATTTCGCGGCGGGTAAAATCGGCGAGGCGATTTCCGAATTTCAGAAAGCGCAGGGCAATCCGCACAAGCGGCTCGCGGCGATGAATTATCTCGCGCAGTGTTTCAGCGCGCGGAAGATGTTCGACTTGGCCGCACGCACGTTGCAAAACGCGCTCAAAGAAAAACTCGTGTTCGACGAGGAGAAAAAAGAACTCACCTACCAACTCGGTTGCGTGCTGGAAAAAATGGGCAAGCGCGAAGAGGCGATGGAGCAGTTCAAGGTCATCTACGAAGCCGACATTGGCTACAAAGACGTATCGGCGAAAGTGGATGCTTACTACGCGGCGCAGTAGAACTTCGTTCAGGGCAATGCCATCGTCAGCCGGTAGAACTGCGCGAGCGGACTGCCCGCTGGCAGCGTGATGGAGAAATGGCCGGGTGACGGACTCGTCACCGTCACGGCGAGCGGGGTGAAACTCGTTCCCAAATCACTTGTGGTGACTGCGCCGAAAACAAACTTGCTCGCGTAAGCCGCCGGGAATTCCCAACTCAATGTCGTCAGCCCGCCGCTCGTTTGCACGGCCAACACGGGCGGCGAGAGCGTGACCGTTGCGCCACCATGCGACGCGGCGTTGTTCGGATCCGTGCCGTCGAGCAGTTCTTGCAAGTTCGAAAAACCGTCGCCGTCGGCGTCGGCGTTCGCGTCGGTGAGACCGCCGAAGAAAGCATTTTCCCAATCGTCCGGCAGCAGGTTTCCGTTGGCGTCGGTGGACGAGGGGATGGGCAACGTGGTGAGCGTGGCAGTGACGACTTCGATGCGCGCGCCGCCGCACGGACTTGCGCCCATGTCCGCGTAGCCGGTGACTTGCACGGTCGCGCCGACGGGCAGGTTGAATCCTTGCGGGAAAATAAACGGCGCACCATCGGCCAGCACGAGGCTGAACGGCGCATTACCCAAAGTGAACAAGGTTTGACAGCCCGCCGTGGTGAAAGAATTCGCGGCGACGTGCAGCGTGAGGTTCGTCAGCCCGCGCGGCGTGAAGCCAGCGAGCAGTTGCACCACGCCGTTGCTAGCGGTGGCGAGCGGGACGGGGTTGGCGAGGTTGGTGTCGGCGGCGGCGTAGTTCGCGGGCACGGTGCTGGTGCGGAGGAATTGGCGCAGGGCGTCCACGGGCGAGGGCGTGAGATTGGTGTCGAGCGCGCTGACGTGATAGAGGTCGTAGGCAAACGCGAGCGCGAAGAAGCGGTCGCCGTTGCCGTAGACGAGATGCTCGGTGGTGTAGCGCGCGCTGTCGTTGAGGCGCGCGAGCGACCACGCGGGCGAACCGTTCGTGCCGGGGCGTTCGAGCGCGGCAAGTTCGGTGAGTGACAACGATTGCAACGCGGCATCGCCAGCGTGGAATGGAAACAGCGTGAGCCGATTCGTCGGCGACCAACCGCGCGCGTGGAGGACTTGTTCCAATTTCAATTCGACGAGCAGCGCGGCGAACGTGGAGTAAAAACTTTCGCGGTCGTCGAGCTTCACCGGCGCAGCGGACACGGCGGCTTGCGCAGCGGCGAGCCAACTGGCGGTTTCGTTCGCTTGGCCGTTGTTCACGTTGTAATTGAAATCGAGATGGAACGCGGTGAGCGCAGGCGGCGTGATGAGACTCAAAACTTCGCGGCCATCCGCAGTGCCGGGCGCGGCATTCGTGAGGCGAAACGCGCTGGCGACGGATACGGCGAAGAGGCGGTCGTCGGTGATGCGTGGGACGCGGTTGAAGGGCGCGGCCAAAATGTTTGTGCCGCCGTCGAGGAAGGTGGTGACGTTAGTTTCGCTGCGCAGCGCGCCCGCGAGATCGTGGACGGTCACCGGTGTGCCGCCGCCCGCAGCGAACAGCGAGGCATCGGTTTGTCCGACGCCGAACGGCGTGGCGCGCAAATCAAACGTGGGATCAAGTCGCGGATGATTCAAGGGATGCGAGGCGGGATTCGTGGGACTCGTGCCGGTAATTATTTCTTCGAGGTCGCTGAAGCCGTCGCCGTCGCTGTCACGTCCGCTGTGCAGAGGGTCGAGTCCGTAAGTCAGCTCCACAAAATCTGGAACGCCGTCACCATCGGAATCCAATTGGCCGGGCGCGAAATCAAATTCGTAGGTGACGGAGTTGACAGCGGATTTCGCGCCCGAATCTTCGGCGTAAAATTGCAGCGTGGAGTTTTTGAAAATGGTCGGCAGCGCGGCGGGATTGAACGTCTGCCAATTGCCGTGCGGCGCGAGCCGCCAGTGAATCACGGCGTTCGTGGGCGTGGCGGTGAAGACGGGTTGCACGGCTTGCAGAAATTTTCCCGACGGCGGATTGACGGTCACGTTCACCGTATCTTCGCCGCGGGGCGACTGGCGCGAGTGCAGCGAGATGTGCGGACGATATTGGTTCACGAGGCCGAAGTGCGCGGCGGCGGGAACGCTGCCGAGACCGCGCGTCTGTGTGCCACTGAGACCTTGCGCGGCGTTGCCAAAATGTTGCGCCTGCGCGCTGGCCGTGCCGCCGGAGAGCGCGACGTTCGTGCTCCAGTCGGCGGCACTCAAGCGCGCGACGAGGCGGGCTTGCGGGTCAACGAAGGGTTCTTGCTCGAACAGAAAAACATTCGCGTGGTGGTCGCCGGACTCCACACCGGGAACGGCTTCGGTGGTTTGTGCAACCCAGTTGCTGCTGCTCTTGAGCCACGGCGTAGTGTGCTGGGAAATTCCATTCGTGCCGGAGTTCAGCACGAGACGTCCGCCGGGCGCCACGGCGGCGGCGGTGAATTTTTCTCCGCTCGGCGGCGCGAGCGATTGCGTGTAAGCGGGGAAATTCGTGCCGTCCCAGTTGAACACCCACGCTTCTGTGCCGCCGTTGATGAGCGCGAGGAATTGCGACGGCGTGGTGTCGAGCGCGGCGAGTTGTTCAATCGAAACGCCGAGGTTGAAACTGTCGCCGGGTGCGAGGCCGTAGACGCTGGCGGAAAGATCCGTGACGCGCCACGTCGAGAAACCGAACAGCCCCGGACGATAGCAGAGGAACGTGGCGGTATTCGCGCCGCCGAAAAAACCGACGGTGTAATTCGTCGCGCCAGCCAGGCCGCTGCCGTTGGCGAAAATATTCGGCGTGTCGCTCGCGGCGTTGACCAAGCGAAGGCGCGAGCCGTTTAGTTCCAGCAACGCCACGGCGGTGACGGGCGGCGTGGCGACAATTGGCACACGCTTCACCGCGCTGGCGACGGCGGACAGATTGACTGCGCCGAGCGGTGTGCCGGTGAAGTTGCCGCCCGCGATGCGGATAAATTCACCGAGCGCGCCGGGGAAACCATCGTTGAATTCCGTGGTCACAAACACGTCGTCCACGGCGGGGTCGTTGGTCGCGCCGCTTACGTCCACGCCCGCGACTTGCGACGCGCCGAGGCCGGTGGTGAAGATGGGTTTGCCGGGCAGGCCGAGACTGCTCGCGGTGGTGGTGAACACGCGGTTGTCGTCCGGCGAAACGAACAGCGGACGGAAGCGGTCGTTGACGCGCCCGACGGAAAAACCGGTGAGGTTCGCGCCGCCGGAGTTGAGGCTGCCGGTCCAAGTGCGGTTCGTGCCGCTGGTCTCATAGCCGACGCGGAACTGGCCGCTGGCTTTGTCCACGATGATCAAATCAGGAATGTTGTCGCCGTCGAAGTCGGCGAGCGTGGAAAATTCTTTGGGTGTTTCCACCACGAACGGGAATGTGGCTTGGCTCCGGAGCGCGAACGCGGCGAGGCAAATAGAAATTAAAAATTGGCGGCGCGTTTTCATTGCACGGGTTCGGTGTAAGTGCCGCAGGGCAGCACGTCGCGGACTTCGCCGTATTCGTTGAAGCGCACGAGCAGATAAGCGTAGGTCGCGGCGATGAGGCGCGGTTGGGTGTCCACGAGGAACAATCCCCGGAAAAATAAATCGCTCGTGACGTTGTTGCTGGTGGCGAACGCGTGGGCTTCGTAGGGATAAACAAACGGATCGGTGACAAAGCAATTTTCTGGCGAACCGGGATGCGCGGTATGGGCGACGCCGCTCATCTGCGGCGTGACTTGGATGAGGTCGCCGGAGACACGCGGGAAGAACGTGTTGGGAATCTGAGTGCGATACAGCACGGCGGGCAGCAGTGATTTTCCGTTCGCATCTTTGGTGATGGACACGAGCGGGTTGGTCACGCCGAGTTCAAACACGTTGTTAACCGACCAGCCGAAACCGATGGTGAGCGGGCCGAGTGAGTAGTTCGCCGAGAACGCCGCCACGGGGATTTTAATCCCTTCGCTGGGCAACGCGACTTCGCCAATCTTCACGCCGGGAATCCAGCGAATGCCGCTCACGGGAAAAATAATGTCGAGGCCGAAGCCGGGGAAATCTACGTTCGTGATGTAGAGCGCGGTGTTCGTGTTCAGCGTCGGCGCGAGCAACGGGAACACGGTGACTTGCGCGAGGTTCAAGTTGTAGCCGGGCAGGGGACGCTGCGGCCACGCGACGCCCGGCGGCGGCACGAGCGGCGGCGGATGAAACGTGAACTCGCCGACATTGCTGAACGGGCTGAAATCGCCGCCGTTCAATTGCGAGCGAATGAAGACGAAATATTTCACGTTCGCCTGCACGTTGACCGTGCGCGTGAATTGCGCCGCGCCGCCGCCGAGGACGCTGGCTTTCGGGGTGCGGTAGAATCCAAAATTTTCCACGACCGATGTGCCGTCGGCGAGCGCGACGCTCTGTGGATTGGACAGCGAAAAATTATCCGGCGTGACCGTGCCGCCGACGTTCGGCGCAGGCGATTGACCTTCCGCCGCGATGCAAACCTCAAACCGATCCACGCCGGCGGGTGGACAGAACCAAGAAATTTTCATCTGCGGATTCAATGCATCGCCCGCCGCTTCGAGTGGCGCGAGCATCGGCGCGGGCGCGGGCGTGACGGGCGCGACGGTCACGCAACCGAGCGGCGCGAGCGGGCTGGGGTTGCCGTGTTCGTCGAGTTGTTGCGCGAAATAGCAGACCGTGCCGGAGTTGGCGGGCAGCGCGGCGTCTGCGTTCGTGACGGTGAGCGTGTCGGCGTAGCTGGCGAGACCTTGCTTGATGAGTTGCAACGGGCCGTCGTCCACGCGGCGATACACGCGCCATTCCTGCGCGCCGTCCGAGAGCCAGAACCACGTTTTGATAGGTTGAATGATGCCGTTCGTCGCGCCGGGTTCCGTGGGCGTGTGGCGTGTGCAGAGGTTCACGCGACCGGGACTGTGGCCGATGTCGCCGCCGCCGCCGAAATCTAGGCTGCAATTCGTGTTGATGAAAAAATTAACCTGCAAGATTTCGTTCGAGCCAGTCGGGCGTTGGTAAAGGTAGGGGAACGCGAGATCGGAAACCGTGCCGTTGCCGCCCGCGCGCAGCAGAAACTGCGGCTGAAGGTAAGGGCTAGTGAAAATATTTTCATTCGTCGGAAATACCAACGTGAACGTGCCAAACTGATTCGGCTTCAACCGCGCGAGCCGGTTGCTCGGCGAGTTGGCGTTGTTCAGATAAACATCCACCCACTGCGCGGCGTGGTAGGGGTCGTAGCCGAAGAAAGAATAATTCACCGGCGCGGACGCGGGCGGGTCGAGCGGCATGATCGAGCCGCCGTAAGATTGCACGATCAGGCAACCGGTCGCGGCGGAGGTTTCGGCGTCGCCGCAGTTCAAGCTCGCGGTGAGATCCGCCGCGAACGCGCTCGCCGGACTCGCCTGCGCCATGTCCACATACTCGTTGAGATACGTTGTGGCTTCGGTCGCCAGCGCCGCGCCACCGGCGGTCACGGTGAACGTCAGCGAAATCGCATTGGTCTCCCAGCCGCTGAAATACGCGGCGGGCAAGTGCAGCCAGTTCGTCACCGCGTTGGCGTTGCCAAATTGGAGGCGTCCAAACTTCACGCCGTTCGCCTCGGTGTTCACGCTGTAAAAACTGTAGCTGAAATCCGCCCATTGAAACGCGGGCGACTGCCGCCGCACGATGAGTCGGAACCAAACTTCGTTCGTCGAGTGCGCGGTTTGCGCGTCGGTCGCTTGATACAAGCTGAAATTGTCGCTGAAAACTTGCGGCGCGCAGCAGCGGAAATTCACGCCGCCCACCGGCGCGTCCGGGCCGGTGCGGTCGCGCAACACGCCGAACGCGGGCGCGCTGTGCGGCGAATAATTCCAGCCGCACGCCGTGTTCTCCGCTTCGCGCACAGTGAACCAGAAAGTTTTCCCCGCATCCGTCGCCACGCCGGGCGCGCCCGCGCCGTCGTCGCGATACGCGAGTTCCGCCACGCCGTTGCTGGCGGTGAGCGGGCCGGCGATGAGGCTGTTCGAGGGATTGTTGCCGAACGCGGCGATGGCTTTCGAGTCCGTCCAGCGATAGACGAACCACGCGGAGTTCGTGGATGTGGGCGCAACTTGCCAATGGATTTTCAGTCGCTGCTGGCCGCCGGGCGTGTTGGGAAAATCATTGTCCACGCGCAAACCGCGCGGCGGATTCGGCGGCACTTTCGCGCAGAGCGTCACGAGTGTGCCGGGTGAAACTGCGCCGTCGCGCCCCAGCACGTCGCAGGCGGTGAGGAAATAATAAACCTGCTCGCCGTCGTGGAAACCCGCGCCGCCGCGCGTGCCGTTGTTGTCGTCGGCCACGAAATGCGTTTTGGCATCGAGCGCGAAATTTTCCACGTCGTTCGTCGAAAAAAGTTTCGTAGCCATCACCGGCAACGCGCCGCCCTCGGCGTTGAAGTTCACTTGGCGCGTGGCGGGTAACGCACGGAGTTGCGCGGGCGCGGGCGGCGCGATGTGCCAGCCGTTCGCTTCGGCGGCGGCGCGCGGGACGCAGTAGACGTTGAAACCGTATTGCAGCAGCGAGAGACGACGCAGATTGTCTGGCGCAGCCCAGCGCAGTTTGGCGTTCAAGTGGCCGAACGAACCCGTCTCTGGCAGCGCGATGGGCGCACCGGGCGCAGGCAGTGCCGTGGGCGCGGCGGGATCAATCGTCACGCGGCCAACGACCAGCAAATCTTTGCCGCTCGCCGCGTCGAACTCGCGCACTTCAAACGTCGTCGTGTTCGTGACCGGCTCCGCGTAGGCGCGACCCAAACAAAAATTCAAACCAAGATGCACTCGCCCCAGCGCGGCAAGGCTGTCGAGATTCCGCGCGTCGCTCTGTGCGCCCGCGATAACAACCGCGAGGCGTTCGGCGCGCGTGACGTTGTTTGACGGCACGAGCGCGGCAAAAAGATTCGCGAGATGTTCGTCGAAGGTGGCGAGGTTGTCGCCGAGACCGGCGGCGCGGTTGAACAACGGCGCGAGGACGAGCGGGTCGGTGGTGAGTCCGGTGACGCTGCGGCGGACGAACGGGCTGGCGGAATTCGCGTCACCGGGCTTGGCGTAGACGGCGAATTTTTTCCCGGCGACGAGTGTGGAAGGAATCGGCTGCCAAAGCACGACGGCGGTGCGCTGGCTGGTGAGCGAATTTGTGGTGGTCGTGCCGACGGTGTAGAGCGTGTCGCCCAGCGGCTGGGCGAAGGCGGAGGCGGCGAAGAAAATCAAAGCCGCGCAAAATACCAAAAGCGGTGAACGGTTTCCCGCTCCCGCTGGGAGAGGGAGAAACGCGCGACTGCAACCGGCCAGCGCGTTCGTCAAAATATTTTTGAGCAGTTTCATTTTCCGTTTTTCAGAAGCCCACGCTCCAGTGTTTGTTCTGGTATTTCAGGCTGGCGGTTTTGCAGATGTCGAACTCCGCCGGCCACACGCCGATCTCGGCGCAGAATTCACCCGTGCCGCTCAAGGTCACGCCGCTGGGATTCGCGATGCCCACGAGGTTCGCCTCCGCGCTCGCGCTCAAGAGACAGAGCACGCGTCCGCTCAAACCCATTTTCGCGCGACCGATGAAGGTTGGGCCTTGCGTGAAAAAGCCCATGCCGCAGCCGACGTTCGCGTCCACGCGGAAGAAGCACGTCGCGGGAATTCCCAGCAACGCCTCGCTCACGGGAATCCACGCCTCGCCGAACACATACACGCCTGTGAACGGCGGCGTGCCGAGCGCGTCCGCCACCAGCGGATCCCAACTGAACGGCTCCAACGTGCAAGTCTTGCCGAAGAAAAATCCGCCCGCACCCGCGTAACTTTGGAACCGCAACTTCGCCGCCGCCGCGAGATAATTTTCCTGCGCGCCGAACGCGACGTAGCATGAGAGGTAGTCCACGGAGAACGCCTCGAAGTTTAAACCGCCGGTGATTTCGAGCGCGCCCGCCACGCCTTTGGGCAAGTGATCGGGACCGAGCGTGAACTTGGTGTTGATTTTGCCCGCGAGCCCCGGCGAAATCCAATCAAGCTTGGAACTCTCCGCGCCGATGACAATTTCCGTCGCGGGATTTTCCGGCGTGCCACCGTAGCCGCAGCCCGCGAGACCGTCGGACTTGAGTTGCTTGATGCGCAGCCACGCCTTCATGTCGAGTTCGCTCGGCACGTCCATCTTGAGTTTCAAATCCAGCCGCAGCTCGTCGAGCGAATCGCCGACGATGTGCGCGTAGCCGTTGACCTTGCCCGCGCGCATGACGCTGCTGACCGCGCCGAGCATCCCGGTGGCGCTGTCGTCGAGCGTGGCGCTGGAGACGGCGTCGCGCACGAGGTCGTTGACCTGCGCGAACAGTGAGTCGGTGGCTTGGCGGGCGAGGGCGTTGGCATCGAAGAAATTTTCGCGGAGCAGCGTCTGCAATTGCAGCGTGATGACCTGCGCGCCGAGCCGGTCAACCACGGCGTCGCGCACGAGTTTTTTGAAAGCGTCGCGGGAATAAACCTGCGAGAAAACTTCCACGTCGGTGTTGATGCTCGCGGAATTGATTTTGGAATTCAGTTCGTCGGCGAGTCCGCTGGCGACGCCCGCGAGGTCGCCGGTGTGAGACGTGACGAGTGACGACAGCGCGTCGGCGAACGCGCCGCCGCTCAACGCGTCGTGCAGCGCGGTGATTTTGGAATTGAGGTCGGCGACCTGCGCGTGGATTTCGTTGCGGAGTTGTTCCACTTGCGCGACCTGCGCGGCGAGCACGTCCGGCGGAATCGCCACGCCGGGGATGAGCGAGATGAGTTGCTGCGCGAGCGCGATAATTTTGGCGGAGTCGTCCACCACGCCGTTGAGGTGGTTCAGGCCGCTGCTGATTTTGTCGAGGCGCGCGGCGAGGTCGGAGGGGAGATTGCCCACGCCGGGCAAATCCGCCGCGAGATTCTGCAACTGCGAAAAAACATTCGTGCTGCCGACGCCGAAACCGCCCTTGCAGCGCAGCGTGATGGTGGAATTCCAGTTGAACGACGGCGCGGCGGCAAGGTCGTCGTAAAGTTTGTCGCTCACCGGGTCGCAGAGCGC
>JBJOPC010000377.1:0-26489 GCA_046050965.1 Verrucomicrobiota bacterium
ACCCGCTTGTTTAATTCGCCCGTGCCAAACCAGCAAACGCTCAATCAATCCGTCAGTTTTTCCGGCATCGGCCTGCACAGCGGCAACAAGGTCATGATGACTTTTCTGCCCGCGCCCGCGAACACCGGTATCCGTTTCCGTCGCGTGGATTTGGACGGCAAACCGGAAGTGGAAGCGCGCGTGGAAAATGTCACCGACACGAACCGCTCCACCACGCTCGCCAAGGGCAATGTCAAAGTCCACACGGTCGAGCACGTCCTCGCGGCGTTCGCGGGCGGCGGCGTGGACAACGCCATCGTGGAAATTGACGCGAGCGAACCACCCATCGCCGACGGCAGTTCGCGCGAATACGTTCGTATGATCGAGGAAGCGGGCATCGTCGCGCAGCCGGACGCGCGCGAAACTTACGCCGTCACCGCGCCCATCGAGTTAAAGCAAGGCGACACCGTCATGTCGCTGTTCCCGCACGACGCGTTCAAAATTACCTGCACCAGCGCGGACAAGAACGGTCGGTTCACGCAATTTTTCAGCATTGAGATTTCGCCGGAAGTTTGGAAGCGCGAGTTGTCACACGCGCGCACGTTTTGTTTTTACGAGGAGATTGAATACCTCATCAAGAACGGCCTCATCAAAGGCGGCAGCTTGGAAAACGCTGTCGTTATCCGCGACGACGCCGTGCTGACGAACGAGCCGCTGCGTTACGCGGAGGAATTCGTCCGCCACAAGATTCTCGACATTATCGGCGACCTCTCGCTCGTGGGCAAACCCATCACCGGCCACGTCATCGCGGTGAAGCCAAGCCACGGGGCAAACTGTGAATTGGCCAAAGCCATCGTCGCGCAAATGCGTGCGCCGCTGCGCGCCATGTCGGCATTCGCGCCGCCGCCGGAAGAAAAACCGGCAGGCGAAAAACCGCCCATCATGGACGTGGAGCAAATCATGGCGATGCTGCCACACCGCTATCCGTTCCTGCTCGTGGACAAGATTGTGACACTCGAAGAAAACCGCATCGTCGGCGTGAAAAATGTGACCATCAACGAGCCGTTTTTTCAGGGACATTTTCCCAAGCATCCCATCATGCCCGGCGTGTTGCAGCTCGAAGCCATCGCGCAAGTGGCGGGCATCCTTACCATCAAACGCACCGAGACCACCAACGCCCTCGCGTATTTCATGTCGGCGGAAAACGTCAAATGGCGCAAGCCCGTGCTGCCCGGTGATGTGCTGGTCATTGACGTGGAACTCACGAAAATTCGCGGCAAGATTGCGAAAGCAAAAGGCATCTGCCGCGTCCGCGACGAAGTCGTGAGCGAAGCCGACGTGACGTTTATGATTCAAGAGTCATGAGCATTCACGCTACCGCTATCATCCACCCCGGCGCGAAACTCGGCGCGGGCTGTGATGTCGGGCCGTATTGCGTCATCGGTGAACACGTCACACTGGGCGAGCGTTGCAAACTTCATTCGCACGTGGTCATTGACGGTCATACTTCGCTAGGCAACGGCAATGAAATTTTCCCCTTCGCCAGCATTGGCCTCAAGACGCAAGACCTGAAATGGAAAGGCGGCATCACGCGCACCGTCATCGGCGACCAAAATACTTTTCGCGAATACGTCTCCATCCACAGCGCGACCAGCGACGGCGAAGTCACCAGCGTCGGCTCGCACAACCACATCCTCGCCTACTGTCACCTCGCGCACAACGTCACGCTCGGCAGTCATTGCATCATGTCCAACGTCGCGACGCTCGCAGGTCACATCACGGTTGAAGACCACGCCATCATCGGCGGACTCGCGGCGGTGCATCAGTTCTGTCGCATCGGCAAAATGTCCATCATCGGCGGCTGCTCCAAGGTGGTGCAAGACGTGCCGCCGTTCATGCTCGCCGACGGCAATCCCGCGCGCACCCGCACCATCAACAGCGTGGGTCTCGAACGCAACGGCGTGAGCGACCAAGTGCAAGCTGCGTTGAAAACTGCTTACAAAATTTTGTTCCGCGAAAAACTGCTCGTCACGAACGCGCTGGCAAAGATTGAAAGCGAACTACCGCCGCTCGCCGAAATTAAACATCTCCTCCAATTCGTCCGTGCCAGCGAGCGCGGCATCGGCAAGTGATTCTCCTCTTCGACATCGGCAATACGCACACGCACCTCGGCCTCGCCGACGCCAAGCGCGTGTTCCGCCACGCCGACATCCCCACCGCCGCATGGGCGAACGGCCAAGCCGCCACGCTCGTGAAAAAATTTGTCAGCCACGCGAAAGTGGATGGCGCGGCTTTGTGCAGCGTCGTTCCCGCCGCGACGCCGTGCGTGACGGCGATGGTAAAAAAACTTTGGAAGCTCGACACGCTCGTGCTGACGCCCGCGACTGTGCGCGGCGTAGGCATTGATTATCCGTTGCCGCAAACCATCGGGCCGGATCGTCTGGCGAATTCCGTCGCGGCGAAATTTCATTACGGCGCGCCCGCCGTCGTCGTGGATTTCGGCACGGCGGTCACGTTCGACGTGGTGAATGCGCGCGGTGATTACATCGGCGGCATCATCGCGCCGGGCATGGCGGTGATGACCGATTACCTGCACGAGAAAACGGCGCTGCTGCCGCAAATCAAAATCCGCGAAGTCGGTTCCGCCATTGGCAAGTCCACCGAGCACGCGATGCTTGTCGGCGCGGTGCACGGCTATCGCGGACTCATTCGCGAACTCGTGATGGCCGTGCAACGCGAATTGCGCGCGAAGAAACTTCCCGTCATCGCCACCGGCGGCTACGCGAAACTCATCGCCGCCAAGCTGCCGGAAATCACCGCCGTGGAACCCAATCTCACGCTCGAAGGTTTGCGATTGGTTTTTGCCGCGCACCCCGCGTTTTAAAAATCTTTCACGCCCAGCGCCTGCAATTGGTTCCGCGCTTGTGCGAAGTCGGGTTTGAGTTTCAGCGCTTGCCGCAAGTGTGCGATAGCCTCGTCGCGTCGCCCCAGACTGCCGAGCACGAACGCCAGATTGCTGTGTGCGCGGAAATAATCCGGCGACAATGCCACGGCGCGTTCCAAGTGCGGCAGCGCGGCGGAAAATCTCCCCATCGCCGCAAGCGTGACGCCGAGATTGTTGTGCGCCTCGGCGTAGTCTGGGCGGCAGTCGAGCGCGGCGGTGAACTCCGCGAGCGCGGCGTCCAGCTGCTGCGCGGCTTGGTGCAGGCAACCGAGATTATAGTGCGCGTCGGCGTCACGCGGTTGCAGGCGCAACACCTCGCGGTAATGCGCGATGGCGTCAGGCGCGCGCCCGGTGTCGGCTAAAAATTGCGCGTAGTCGCGGTGTGCGCGGACGAACTCCGGCGCGACGGCGAGCAGTTTTTTGAACTGCACTTCGGCAGCCGCGAGGTCGCCCGCACCTTGCAGCGCCTTGGCGAAATTCAACAACGTCGTGGGATCGTCCGGTTGCAGCCGCAGCGCGTGCTGGAATTGTTCGACGGCGGCAGGGAATTTTTTCTGCCCGGCGAACAGCGAGCCAAGGTTGTTCAGCGCTTCGACGTAATCCGGGTTGAGCGCGAGCGCGCGTTGGAAAATGGCCTGCGCCTCGTCCGCGCGTCCGAGCTGGCCGAGCGCGGTTCCGTAGTTCACGAGCAGGTCGGCGCGGTGGGGATTTTTCTGGAGCGCAGCTCCGAGCGACGTGACGACGTCGTCAAGTTGGCCGCGTTCGAGGCCGAGCGCGGCGAGGTTGTTGACGGCTTCGGTGTAGCCGGGGCGCAGCGCGAGGGCTTGGCGGTAGTAACGTTCCGCCGTGCGCGCGTCGCCGGATTTTTTCAACTCGAGGCCAAGGTTGTTCCACGCCATCCAGCACGAGGGATTGCGCGTGGTGGTGTCGCGCCAGAGCGTTTCGAGGTTGCGGTAAATGCCAATTTGCGACCACGTCAGCACCGCGATCAGCACGGGCAGCGCGAGCAAAATTCTGGAACCGCGCGCGAGCCGGTGCAGCGCGGTCGCCGCGAGCGCGAGCAGGCTGACGCCCGCGAGATATTGAAAATGGTCGGCCACGAACGAGTAGAGCATCGGATAGACGTTGAAAAAACCGAGCGCGGGAAAAAGTGTGCCGCCGAAAATCAGCGCGGCGGCGAGCGGCCCGCGCCCGATTCGTTCGCGGAAAAACCACAACGCGACGACCACGCCCGGCGACGGCGCGGGAAAAATCCATTGCCAGAATTCCGCCGTGCTAACCACCCAGCGCGGGTAGATAAAAATAAAATCCGTCGGCCAGCCGAGTTTGCCCGCGTAGAAACAGAGCGCGCGACCCGCGATCAAAATGCGCTGGCCGACACTCAAATCCCAGTCCGCGCCGACCGCGCCGACGCCAGTTTTTTCGACGTGCGCTGTGAGCAGTCCGAGTCCCAGTCCGACCGCGAAGAACGGCAGCAGCGGCAGCACGTCCGCGCGCGTCACGCGCCCGCGCCGCCACCACGCGACGACCAACCACGCCGCTGGCAGCGAACACGCGACGGTTTTGCTACACAACGCGCAGACAAAAAGCGCGAGCGCGACGAAGTAGTAGCCAGAGGTCAGCGGCCAGAAGTCAGAAGTCAGTGCCGACTTCCGCCCCTTGCCCTTCGATTTCTGTTCTCTGCTCTCTGACCTTTGCCCCCTGACCTCTGCCTCCTTTGCTTCCGCCCGCCACCACGCGAGCGTGGCCGCGAAATAAAACACGCCGCCCAAAACATTTTTTCGCTCCGTCACCCACGCGACCGATTCGACGTTGATGGGATGCACCGCCCAAAGCGCCGCCGCGAGCCACGCGCCGGGCAGCCGCAGTTTCTCCAACACGCGCCAGAGCAGCACTGCGCCGAGCGCGTGGAGCAGCACGTTGACGACGTGAAAACCCAGTGGCGTGAAGCCCCAGAGCGCGTGTTCCAGCCAAAACGTGGTGTGGACGAGTGGATAATATTGCGGCGTCGCGCCGACCTCGAACCAGATGCGCCGCAAGCCGTCGAGACTTCGTAGCGTTAAGTTTTGCGTGACGTAATCGTCGTCGTCCCAGATAAACCCGCAGTGGACGACCGGCAGATACGCGAGCACGACGAGCGCGAAAATCCCCAGCGCACCGAGCCAAAGTTTGTTCGCAGGAGCATCCGGGGATTTCATCGCGGCGAAAGTTGGCAGTTTCAAAACCGCGCGGCAAGCGCAGCGGCGGAGCGCAAATCCTCGCTCGGCAATAAAGCTGGACGCGCGGGCGGCGGTGATTCTCAATAGCCGCCGTATTTTTATGGAACCTATCAAAACAGAAATCGTCGTCATCGGCGCGGGGCCGGGCGGTTACGCGGCGGCGTTTTACGCGGCGGATCTTGGCAAACGCGTCGTGCTCGTGGATCGCGAGCAACAACTCGGCGGCGTGTGCTTGCATCGCGGCTGCATTCCCAGCAAGGCATTGCTCAATGCCACGCACCAAATATCCGCCGCCAAAGATTCCGCGCAGCGCGGCATTGTGTTCGCGCCCCCGCAAATTGATTTGCAAAAGTTGCGCGCGTGGAAAGACGCCCTGCTCACGAAGCTCGCCGGCGGCATCGCGTTCCTCGCGCAGAAACGCGGCGTGACGGTCGTGCGCGGACAAGCGCGGTTTGAAAATTCTACCACGCTCACCGTTGAAACCGAAGCGGGCGCGCAAGCAATCCAATTTGAAAAGTGCATCATCGCCAGCGGCTCCAAGGCGGCGTTGCCCAAAATGTTCGACCTCGGCGACGAACGCGTGATGACCTCGCGCGCGGCGCTGGAAGTCGCGGACATTCCCGCGCGACTGCTGCTCGTCGGCGGCGGCTCCATCGGCATGGAACTCGGCACGGTCTACGCCGCGCTCGGCAGCAAGGTGACGCTCGTGGAGGCGTTGGAATTTTGCGTCGCCGGTGCAGACCAAGACCTCGTTCGCCCGGTGATGCTGTTCGCCAAAAAGAATTTCAGCGCGGTGAAACTCAAAACCAAAATTACCCAGCTCACCGCCACTCCCGAAGGAATCGTGGCGGCGATGGATGCCGGCGGCGTGGTGAGCGAAGAAACTTTTGACCGGGTGCTAGTCGCGATTGGTCGCGTGCCGAACTGCGACGGACTCGGTTTGGAAAACACGAAGGTCACTCGCAACGAACGTGGCTTCATTGTTGTCAGCGAAAAATTGCAGACGAGCGACGAAAATATTTTTGCCATCGGCGACGTGGTTGGCGGCGCGATGATGGCGCACAAGGCCAGTCGCGAGGCGCGCGTGGCGGTCGAGGCCATCACGGGCAAATCGGGCGGACGCCCCAATTTCATCGTGCCAGCGGTGGTCTACACCGACCCGGAAATTGCGTGGTGCGGTTTGACCGAAGCGGAGGCGAAGGCAAAAAATATCCCCGTGGCGATTGCAAAATTTCCATGGGGCGCGAGCGGGCGCGCGCTGACCTTCGACCGCGCGGACGGTTTGACCAAACTCGTGATTGACCCCGCGACGGAAAAAGTTTTAGGCGTGGGCATCGTCGGGCCCGGCGCGGGCGAACTCATCGCCGAAGGTGTGCTGGCGGTGGAACTCGGCGCGACGGCGCGCGACCTGACACTCTGTGTGCATCCGCATCCGACGCTGTCGGAGACGGTGATGGAAAGCGCAGAAGTTTTTTACGGCCACGCGACGCACACGATTTCTAAAAAACTTTCCGAGAATTGATTCATGAACGTCAGCCGTCGCCTTGTCTCCGGCTCTGCGCTGCGCGTGGTGCAGTTCGCCACCCAGATTGGCGTCGTGTTCGTGATGATGCCGTTCGTGATGCGGACACTCGGCTCGCGGAATTACGGGCTGTGGATTCTGATTTCAGCGGCGGTGGGCTACACGGCACTGATGGACATGGGGCTGTCGAGCGGCGTAGCGCGCTACATTTCGCGCGCGGCGGGACGCGGCGATGACGCAGAGATCAACAAAGTTTTCAACACCGCGCTAGGACTGTTCCTGCAAATCGGCGGCGTGGTTTTTGAAATCACCATCATCGGCGCGAGCCTGTGCTGGCTGTTACTGACGGATGATGCGGAAGCGCGCACCACGGGGCTGGCCGTGCTGCTGTTAGGCGCGCGGATGGCGTTGAAATTTCCCGCGCGCACGTTTGACGGCGTGTTGACAGCGCACTTGCGCTACGACTTGCAGGCGGTGGCAACGCTCACGGGATTTCTGGTGATGAACGCGGGGATTTATTTTGCGCTGCACCACGGCGGCGGCATCGTGGCGATGGCAGCGGCGGTGGCAGGCGGCGGGTTGCTGGAATACGCGCTGACGATTTGGTTCGCGTGGCGCGCGTATCCGAAACTGCGCGTGACGCGCGGCGCGGCGGACGCGGAGGTGCGACGCGCGCTGTTCAGTTTCAGTTGGAAAACGATGCTCTGGCAACTGGCGGTGATTCTGCGTTTCAAAGTGGATTCGCCGGTCATCGCCCACGGCGTGGGGCGCGAATTCATCACGCCCTACAACCCCGGCTCGCAGTTGAACAATTATTTTTACGAGTTCGTCACGACCGTCATCGGCAACACTGCGCCGCTGTTCAGCCGCCACGAAAGCAAAGGCGATTTCACCGCCATCCGCGCGCAGTTCCTCGTGCTCACGCGGATGTCGGCCTGCCTCGCAATGTTCATCGGCGGGAGCATTTTGTTTTACAGCCACGCGTTTATTTTGCGCTGGATTGGACCGCACTTGTCGCAACTCGGCGGGCAAAATAGTTGGAACGTGGCGATGATTCTCGCGCTCGGCTACACGCTCATTCTCGTGCAAACGCCGAGTTCGAGCCTGCTCTACGGCATCTCGAAACATCATCTCGGCGCATTCAACTCGCTGGGCGAAGGTGTGCTCAACCTCGTCTTGAGCCTCGTGCTCGTGCGGCACTACGGCATCTACGGCGTGGCGTGGGCGACGACGATTAGCGCAGCGGTGAACCAACTTTTTATCTACCCGGTAATCGTGTGTCGCGCGGTGGAGTTGCCGTGCATGACCTTTTTCGGCGAACTCGGTTTGGTGATGGCGAAGTGCGCCGCGCTGCTGGGAATTTATTTTTACGCGCTGCAAAATTTCCTGCGCCCGGATTATTTCACGTTGGCGGCGATGGGCGTGGCGCAGGCGTTGTTGTTCGCGCCCGCGTGTTATTTCCTCGTGCTGCGGGAGCCAGAAAAAACGCGACTTAACCACCTTGTGAAGGACGCGCTGGGGAAATTCTTGTCCCGCCGGTCACAGCGCTAAAAACTCCGCGCGCATTTCTTTTTCGTCGCAATGCAAGATGGCCACACTGCGTTCCGTGCCAAGCTTGGGCTTACCCGCGTAACCGGGATTGAAAAAGCGCACCCCGCCGATGACTTCGTCGAACGCGCGGTGCGTGTGGCCGAAAATCACCACGTCGGGACGATGTTTGGCGAGCAACATGCGGAATTTTTCGTCCGGCGCGTGGGGATTCACGATGTGGTGCAACAGAAATTTTCGCCCCGCGAGCGTGACGACTTCGGTGAGTTTGAGCGGATTGCCCATGTCGGTGTTGCCCAACACCGCCGTAACGGGCGCGCGGAAACCGAGTTCCAAAATAATCTGCTGCATCCCCACATCGCCACCGTGGAGAATGTGATCCACGCCGATAAAAAGCTGATCGAGGCGCGCGTCAAGGTAATCGTGCGTGTCGGAAAGAATGCCTAGTTTCATAGTGACGGGTGGCGGGCGCGAGTGACGGGGCTTTCCACGTCGCTCGGTGCTCGTCACGTTGCGGCTTCCTCCGGCTCGGCTTCGACTTCGTCGTCGCGCACCCCGGCTTTTTTATCGGCGGGCGATTCCGCAGGCGCGGACAGTTTCATGGCGGCAGCGAACAGCCCAGTGAACAGCGCGCTGCTGAAAAGTGTGTTGCGGAAAAACTCCCACGTCTGCGGCCAGCCGCCGATGCCTTTGGTCAGCGACGTGAACCAGCCGAGCAGCGTCTTAGTGTATTCCGCATTGCCAAACGGGTTGAAGAACCACGACGCCGTGTTGGTAATGAAGTAAAAAAGAATCGCGCCCAACACGCCGCCGCCGAGCAAAGCGACCAAGCTGGACTGCGGCTTGAAGCGACGACCAAGCCCGATGAGCGCGAGATACGCGACGTAATTAAACGCGAGGTTCGCCAGATTCGCCGCGCTCCAAACCTCGGCATCCACGTGTGCAAACTGGTAATAAAAATTCAGCCCCAAGTCCGTCGCGAGCATCGTCACCAGCGGCAACCACCACGCCACGCGCCCGACGAAATACACGCCGGCGCAAAACATCAGCGCATAGGCCGCGCTGAAATTCTGCGGCAACATCCCCGGCATCCGTGAGAGCGCGAACACGAGCACGAGGCAGACGGGCAAAAAAACTTTTCCTTTCACGCGCGCAGGATAATTGTCGCGGCGGAAATGACAAGCCGGGCGGCAGGCGACGCCCGCGGTTGAAGGTTTCCCTCCCGAAATATTTCGGCTACAAACTGCGTGTGCAAATTTTCTTGAACGACCGTTTTGTCTCCGCAGCGCGCGCGCGCGTCTCGCTCTTTGACCGCGGCTTGCTCTATGGCGACGGTCTGTTCGAGACCCTGCGCGTTCACGACGGCCAAGTTTTCCGACTGCCACAACACCTCGCCCGCCTCCGGTCCGGCGCAGAGTTTCTGCGGATAAAAATCCCGTTCACGCCCACCAAAATCTCCGCGCTCGCCGCGCAACTGCTCACGAAAAATAATTTTCGCACCGGCCTCCTGCGCCTCACGCTCACGCGCGGCGTCGGCGCGCGCGGCTACTCGCCGCACGGCGCAAACATACCCACGTTTGCCATAAGCCTGCATCCGCTGCCACCGCAAAAAAAAGTTTGCCACCTCGTCACCGCGCCCTTGCGTTTGCCCGTAGCCGACCCGCTCGCACGTTATAAAACCGCCACCAAGCTCACCCAAATCCTCGCCCGTGCCCACGCCGACGACGCCCGCGCACACGATGCCTTGCTGCTGAATTCGCGCGGCCAAGTCGCCGAGACCACGAGCGGAAATCTTTTTATCATCGCAGACGGCCAAGTTTTCACGCCGCCGTTGAGCGCGGGAATTTTGTCCGGCGTCACCCGCGCTGCCGTATTGGAACTTTGCGCGCAACTCGGCTTGCCCGCACGTGAGCGAAATATTGCGCCCGCTCATTTGCTCAAGGCCGACGGCATTTTTCTCACGCTCACCGCGCAAGGTCTGGTGGAAGTTAGTTTGCTCGACGGCCAAAAAATCCGCCGCTCCTCACTTGTAAAAGAATTGCAATCCGCTTACGCCACGCTGCTGGCAGCGCGCTAGCTCTGGAATGCGCGCGCCACCGTTTCGAGCCAATCACCGCCGGGCTTCGCGTAGGGACGAAAGATTTCCGTGAAACCTTCGCGGTCGTTGTAGAGCAGCGCGCGATGCAGACCAAGCGTGGCGGCGTCCGGCGCATCAATCAAACTCGCCGAGTCGCTCGCGCTCATCTGGAACAACACGCGCGCCTCAAACTCACTCAAGTTTTTCCGACCGAGCGCGCGGTTCGCGTTGTTGTAACTGTCGCAGCTCGCCAGCACATGGACGCCGCGCGCCGCACCTTCCTTAAGCAAGTCCAGAAACACTGCGGCCGCCGACACGCCGCCGTCGCTCGCGCTCGAAAAACTGAATTCATCTTCTTGCCGCAGCTTCTTGAAGTTGTGCAGGCCGTGGACGAACACGAAAACTTCCGGTGCGTTCGCCGTGTGCACGTCGTCGCTACGCTGTTTGAGTTCTTCGCCGAGCGACGCCATCGCTTCGCCCACGTCGCCGCCACTCACGCGCGTGATCTCGTGCGGCAACGCTGCGACCACGGCGTCCAAATAATTTCGCTCGCTTGAACCCGGCGCGGTGCTGTCGAGCAACACGAACTTCGCCGCGCCGACCGGGAATTGCGCCGCGAGCGACACGAGCGACACCGCGAGCATCGTCAACGTCGCTTCGTCGTTCTGCCCGACGACGAGCAGATTGCTGCCGCTCTGGCGTTGGAACCGCGCTTCGGTTGGGCCTTTGATGGAATTCGGCGCGCCCAGCCAGACATTGGTGGTGTCGCCGGATTTTTTACCCGGCGATTTGAGCAGCCCGTTCAGCAAAACATTTTCCCGCACATCGGCAGGTGCGTTGCCCTCGAAAACAAACGGGCCGGGATATTTTTCCGTCGCCGCCCCGGCGCGCGCGCGAACTTGTTGCAGATAATTATCCCGCACCGTGTCCGCTAGCCACACGGCTTGAAACGGCGAGTTGCCTTCGATGGAACCCGCCGTGTCGTTGTAAATCCCCTCGCCCGGACGCGTGAGCAGACGCGGCGCGGGATTATCCTGATCCATGATGAGGTAGGCATCTGCTTCGTTGCACTGGAGCGCGATGCGGATGACCATCTGGCCAATCGTCGCGCGAGCGAGCGTGTATGCGCCGCCGAGCGTTTGCGAGCCGAGCAAGACGTGAATGCCAAACGCGCGACCTTGGCGAACGATGCGGTCGAGCAACACCGCTGCGCCCTGCGACACGCGATCTTCTTCGGTAAAAAACTCCTGAAACTCGTCAATGATAAGCAACGTGCGGGGAATTTTTTCTGTTCCGTTTGCCCGTTTGTAACCCGCCAAATCTTGCGCGCCCACCTTGCGAAACAAATCACCGCGCCGCCGCAACTCGTCATCAATCCGTTGCAACACGCTCAAGCCGAACGCGCGGTCGCTCTCAATCGCCACGACGCGCGCGTGCGGCAACTGGCGGCTTGCGTAGCACTTGAACTCCACGCCCTTTTTGAAATCCACGAGATAAAATTCCACCTCGTCCGGGCTGCACCAGAGCGCGAGATTCGTGATGATGACATGGAACAGCGTGGACTTGCCCGAACCCGTCTTACCCGCGATGAGCGCGTGTTGGCGCGTGTCACGACCTATGGCGAGATACTGCAACTTCGTCGCGCCGCTGCGGCCAATCGGCACACGCAATTCGCTCGTCGTCGTCTCGCTCCACAGCTGCGCGTCCGGCGGCGCGATTTGCGAGAATGGAACTTCCACGCGATTCGCGCCGCGTCCACGCGCGCCGACTTGCTTCAAAAATTCCGTCGCAAACTCCGGCGACGGCGGCGCGTCCAGCCGCAAACGCGCGCCGGGAAATTTCCCGTGCGCCAATTCAAAGCCGCGCTCCCCGCGCACGAGCCGCACGGAATTTTTCCGCAATTCGTCCGGCACAAAATCCGGCGGCGCGGCGTTGCGTTGATCCCAGTGGATGAACGTGAACACGCCGCAACGCGCCCCGCTCGCCGCGATGTTTCGTAGGCGGCGCGCAGCCGTGTCGCTGAAGTTCACCGGGAACGACGCGACGACGAGAATGTGATATTTCTCCGCAATGCTGCCCGCCTGCGCGTTGTATTCCGTGATGGTCGCGTATTCGTTGCGCAGATACATCTGGATGACTTTCTCCATGTGCTCGCTCAACTCCGCGAGTTTTTCCTCGAACTGATTTTGCTGCGTCCAGATGCGGCTATTGATTTGCCCCGCTTCGTAATCCGCGAGGTGCATCAGCCCGGCAAAATTCTGGCCGAGCCCGACCGGGTCGAAGATGGTGAAATTCAATTTCCCCGGCGGCGTAGTGGCGAGTAGACGGAAAATTAAATTGTTAATCGCCGCGCAAGCCTCGTCGCCGCCCGCACCGTTCGTCTCGAATAATATGGAACCAAGTCGCGGAAACGCCAAAGCGAGCGGCGCGGAAAGTTTCCCGGGAATTTGTTCGGGGAGCGCACCCGCCCCGGGTGCAGCAGGACGCGCCCCCGCGTCCGTCTCGGTGCGCGCGTGTTCGGCGCGAGGGCGCGCCGAACTGCAGCCGGGGCGGCTGCTCTCCCCGTGCAAGGTGAGCCGCTCATCCTTCGGCAAACTGCCGACAAAAGTTTCCCACTCAACTTCCAGCCGCGCGAACGGCGCGACGTTTTTGAAGTGCAACGGCGGCGTCCACACTTGCAACAGCGTGGCGTCCCACGCGGGGAAACCTTCAGCCGCCGCGTCCGTCGCCGCCGCGATTTGCGCGAGCAATGGCGGCACGGTTTCGCGCCACGATTTTTCCAACGTCGCCCACGCGGCGAGATTTTGCGCTTCGAGTTGCGCGAGTTTGGCCGCGTGACTGGCGGCGAGTTCGCGGTCAGCGGCGGCGTGGTTGCGGCGCGCGGCAGCGAGCGTTTCGGCCTGCGTCGTCTCGGCGCGTTGCAAGCGCGTCTGCAAAATCGTTTCGTTGCGCTGATGGATGCGCGCGGCTTTTTTGTCCACGCTGTGCGGCAAGTTTGCGCGATCGGAAATGCCCGCTTGCACCGCCGCGCGCCACTGCTCGTTCAACGCAGCGTCCGTCTGCGTCCACTCGGCCAGCACACGCGCCTGCTCGGCGTCGTGCTGCGCGAGCGCGAGCGTCTCGGCAGCGTCGAGCAGCAACTTCGACTTGGCGAGTGCGGCGTGAATTTCTGCCGCGACCGGAGCGCTCGCGCTGCGGTTGAACAGCGAGCCGACGAGCGACGCGGCGAAAGTTTTTTTGAAAGCGTCAAGCTGCGCGCGACTCTTCGCCATCAACTCCTGCGCGGCGGCGAACAACTGCTGTTCATCCAGCGCGGCGTCCGGCGTGAAACTCGCGAGCTTGCCCGCGCGCGGCAAGGCTTTGCGCGCGTCCGTTTCCAACTGCGCGTGCGTGTCGCGCGACTCCGAGAGCCGCGCGCTGAACTCCGCCCACGCGTTCGTCGCCGCGAGTTTGCCGTCTTCGTGACGGCGCTTGGCCTCAAGCGCGCCGGTCTGCGCGCGATGTTTCGCACGGCCTTCGTTGTTGGTCGCGCCGTTGACCACGCGGTTGCGAACGGCGATGTGCGCGCGGTTGATGCGGTCCTTGCGGACGGCGAATTTCGTGTGACTGGTCGCAACGAATTCCTCGCGCTCCACTTCCGCGTCGTCGCCGGCATCGGATAACCACGCCAAGTTTTTCTGCGTCTGCGCCTCCAACGCAGCGGCGGCAGCGCGCGACTGCGCGGAAAAATCTGTGTTCAATTTCGCTTCACTCGCCACGCCCGCGCGCACGGCTTCGCGCAGCGCGTCGAGCGTTGCGAGCATTTCGTTCGTGTCCGGCAGGCTATTCACAATCGTTCCTCACGTGTTTCAAAAGTTCGTCCAGCTTTTCGATGACCGCCAAAGTTTTGTCCGTCTCGGCGAACAAGTCGCGCAAATGTTTCGCCTCAAACTCGTCGGCCTTCGCGTCACGCCACGACGACCGCGTGTCTTCCCAGCGCGTCTGCAATTCCTTCGTGATGCCACCGAGTCGGCTTTTGCTGCCCGCGAGACTCATGCTGCACCTCCGGTGGGTGGCGTAATTTCCGCGTAGGCTTCGAGCGTCCGCACGGTCTGGTCGAGTGATGCGATGGCACGCGGCAAATCGCCCGTCAGCACGTTGTGCAACCGCTCAACTTGTTTGAGCAACGGCTCGCTGCGGTGATCCAGTTCGCGCTCCCATTTTTTAAGCACGGTGAGTTTCGTCCGCACTTCCTCGACTTCGCGTTCGGCGCGTTTCACCGCCATCACTTGCACGGGCGACGCTTCCTGCAACTTGGACAACCGCGCTTCAAATAATTCATTCTGCAACCGCTCCAGCTTGCGCTGCCGCTGCCGCTGCTCGTTCAACCAGGAATTTTTCCCCTCGTGTTGCAGCCACTGGCGGGTGCGCAAAATCTCGTTGGAAATTTCTTCCGCCGTAGAGCGCGCCTTGACTTGGAATAGCACGAGCGCCGCGCGGAACGCCGCGATGGCCTCGACGGAAGTGACCTGTGCTTGGCCGCCCATGTCAGCGTTGGGTGAGATACTCCTCGATGCGCTGCGCCTTGCGGAGCAGGTAGGGCGTGTGAGTGCGCGAGAGTTCGGAGAATTTTTTCAGCGCCTTGAATGCCTGCTTGAACTCTTCGGAAAACTTCTCGTGCTCCTGATCCTGCCAGGTGTCGCCGAGCGCGGCGAAGCGCGCTTGCAGAACGATCATGCGGTTCTCGATGTCGGCGTTGAACCGCTGCAACTCTTCCGCGAACCGTCGGACTTTTTCGGGATCAATAATTGCCTGCGCCATGTGAATGCCTTTCGTTTGCTACGCGCGCAGCATCGCCCAACTCACAGCGTGACGCCAATGGAAAACTCGGCGGCAGAAATTTTAGGCGTGGGCCTTCACCGCACACGCGCGCCCGACCGCCTGCGCCACTTGCTCGACGCTGATGGCTTGCATGCACAGATTGTTTTGGCACGCCGACTGACGGTTGTTAAACGCGCTGACGCACGGACTGCACGCGACGCCCGCCCATAAGACCGTGTTGCGCGGCGTGAGCGCGGCGAAGAGCGTGGGCGTCTCTGGGCCGAACAGCGTCACCACTTGGACGGGCGTGAGCGTGGCGAAATGCGCCGGGCCGCTGTCGTTGGTCACCAGCACGTCGGCCAACGTGTAAAGCACCAGCAACTCGCGCAACGTCGTCTTGCCCGCCAGCGAGAAACAGCGCGGCGACGCGACTTGTTGCACCATCGCGTTGATGGCCGTGCTCTCGTTCGGCGCGCCGGTGAAGGCGACGTGCGCGGCGGGAAAAGTTTCCAACACGCGCGCGGCCAGTTGCACGTAACGCTCGTTCGGCCAGCGGCGCAGCGGCAACAAATCGCTCGCGTTCGGGTTCAGCAAAATCAACGGCCCGTCCGCGCGCGGCAGCAGGGCGCGCACGCGTTCCAGTTCCTCGCGCATCGGCGTGAACTGCGGCACGTCGGGAAGTTTTTCGGGCGCGACGTAGGCGTAGGTCGGCAGCGATTCCGGCGCGACGCTCACCGCCTCGACCAGCGACAGAAACGTCCGGCTCGTGTGCAGGTGCGGATTGTAAAGCAGCCGGTGCGTCAGCAAGTCGCCGCGATACGGTCCGTCGCCGAAGAACGAATGAAACCCGATACGCCGCGGTGCGCCGGTGAGAAACGTGATGGCCGCCGAACCGCGCGCGAAAAATTCCATGTCCACCGCCGTATCAATCTGCAACCCGCGCAGCCGCGTTAACGCCGCCAGCACACTGCGGATAAACGGGAACACGCCGCCGACCGAAACCGTGCAGACATTTTCCGGCGGGATGACTTCCAGCAAATCGAGGATGAAACGGTTGTCCTCGAACGCGAGGAAGTAGACGTTTTCGCGCCCGACCATTTCCACCGCGCGCCGCAACGCCGGATACGCCAGCACCGTCGAACCCTGCTCTGCCAGTTTGACGAACAAGATACGCCTCGGTTGCGGCGGCAACTCCGCCGTGGCCGTGCGGAATAATTTCCGGACGAGCGTCAGCCCGCAGCACAGCGGCACGCCGAGCCAACGGTCGGCTTGCTGGAGAGCTTTGACGTTCATCGCGCGCTCACATCACCATGCCGCCGTCCACCGTGAGCACTTGCCCCGTGACGTAGCGCGCCGCCGGGCTGGCGAGATAGAGCGCCGCGCTCGCGATGTCGTCCGCGCTGCCGAAACAATTCAGCGGAATCTGCTTCAACAAACCTTCGCGCAACTCCGGCTTCAACTCCGCCGTCATGTCCGTCTCGATGAAACCCGGCGCGATGGCGTTGACCGTGATGCCGCGCGACGCAAGTTCGCGCGCCGTGGATTGCGTGAAGCCGATGAGTCCCGCCTTGCTCGCGGAATAGTTGCATTGCCCCGCGTTGCCGATGAGGCCGATGACTGACGAAATGTTGATGATGCGTCCGCTGCGCTGCTTGATGAACGCGCGCACAAAACCTTTCGTCACAAGGAACGCGCCCTTGAGATTCGTGTCCAGCACCGTGTCCCAATCCGCGTCGCTCATGCGCATGAGCAAACCGTCGCGCGTCACGCCTGCGTTGTTCACGAGAATGTCCACTTTGCCGGCGTCCGCCAAAATTTTATCGGCAGCAGCGTTTACGGCGGCGGCGTCCGCCACGTCCACGGCGAGCGCCCACGTGCGGCGACCGAGTGCGCGGATTTCCGCCGCGACCTTCTCGGAATTTTCCTGTGTGCGCGAGACGCACACTACATCTGCACCCTCGGCGGCAAATTTCAAAGCGATGGCGCGACCGATTCCGCGACCCGCGCCCGTGACGACTGCAATTTGGTTAGTGAGTTGGCTCATAGTTTCCGTCTTTGTATTTGTGAATATGATTCATGTCTAGCATCCAAAGTGGATAGAACGCGTAAGCCAATGTCCAGCAAACCGGATGAAGACCCTCGGACTTGTCTGGATGAAATCCCCACGGCCACCATCCGTATGCCCGAATCCCGCGAGTGTTGATTAGAATTGGCTGATAACTGCCGCTCAACGTTAGCCCAGTGTAAGCCAAAAAATAAATGAGCAGAAAACCGCCAAAGATTTTTTTGTGCTTAAGCATTCGGTTCGACTTCGGATTTCGCGCCGATTGTTTAACCACGAAACACACGAAACACACGAAAAAATTCCCACGAAGTCAACGCGGGTGGGGCGAGCGTCCTCGCGCCTCACCGCACGGAGTGTGCCCGTCCCCGGACACTGCCATGTGGAACTTACCTAGCCGCTCACATTTTCTCGCCGCCGGGTTTAATCGCAGCGCGGCCGCTTCACGGCTGGATTTCAAACCGCTCCGACTTCGTGAGCTGCTCGTCCACGAACGTTTGGATTTCGTAATTGCCCGGCGTCGTGATTTTCAAAGGCAAGATTACCACGCGCGGATTCAACGAGACGCGGTCATACGAAGTCGCGATCGCGCCGTTACCCACATCCACCATTTTCATCCCGGCGTTTTCTTCCCGCCGCATTTCGCTCTTGGGAAAATCGCCCGCGATGGTGCGCACGGTGTTGCCCGTCGCCAAATCAATCACCGCAAAACGCAACTGATGGCCGCCGTAGCCGAACAGCCGCAACGTCGGCGCGTCGGCGACGGTGAATTGTGTTTGCGGCTTGGCCCACGTCCCATTTTGCACTTCGGCGCGGCGGCACAGGATGATGCTCTGGTTGGCCGTCGCACAGCCACCGAGCAGCGACACGACGAGGGCGAGCAACACGAGTTGGGAATTCATGCCCGTGGATTTACCCGTCGCCGCCGGGAAACGCACGGAAAATTTCCGTGAGCGCGAGTTGGATTGGGCGAGCGTCGGCATCATCAAACGGTTATGGTTTTCCAAAAAATCAAAACGGGACGATTTGGCAAAGGCGGCTTGCGCGGACGCTCGCCCCACTCGCACCGGTTTTTTCTTCGCAGCTTTGCGCCGACGCGTGAGTTCCGCTACGCTATCACGAATGCGTTTTGGTTCGCTCACCTTGCCGTCCAATTTGTTTCTCTCGCCGCTGGCGGGCTACACCAACCTGCCGTTCCGGCTCGTTGTGCGCGAGGTCGGCGGCGTGGGGCTTTGCACCACAGACTTGGTGAACGCGCGGTCGTTGTTGGAGAAAAACAAGAAGGCGCTCAAGCTCATCGAGACTTCGCCCGCCGACCACCCGCTCGCGGTGCAGTTATTCGGCAGCGTGCCGGAAGAGATGCGCGATGCGGCGGCGTATCTGGAATCTCTCGGCGTGGCGTCGGTGGACATCAACATGGGTTGCCCCGTCCGCAAGGTCTGCAAAGTCGGCGGCGGCTCGGCGATGATGACGGAACTCGACAAGACGGCGTCGCTCGTGCGCGGCATGGTCAACGCCGTGAAAATTCCCATCACCGCCAAAATGCGACTCGGCTGGGACGACGATAATCTCACCGCGCCGGATTTGGCGCGCACGTTGGAAGACGTGGGCGTGGCGGCGATCTTTGTGCATGGCCGCACGCGTGAGCAAGGTTTCAGCGGCACGGTGAATCTCGCGGGCATCCGCAAAGTCGTGGAGGCGGTGAAAAATATTCCCGTCATCGGCAACGGCGATGTCATCACGCCGCAGGCGGCGAAGAAGATGTTCGACGAGACGGGTTGCGCGGGTGTGAGCATCGGGCGCGGGGCGTTTTATGACCCGTGGATTTTCAAACGGACGTTGGAATATCTCAACCCTAGTAGGAGACGACGTGAGGAGTCTCTGAATAATTTTGCCGCTGGAAAAAATGAGACTCCTCACGTCGTCTCTTACGAGAGGAGTGAAGACTTGCCGCCGGAACCACCGTTCGCCGAACGGGTGCGGGTGATGTGTCGGCATCTGGATCTGATGGTGGAAGTTTTTGGCGAAGAACTTGGCTGCCGGATGTTCCGCAAAGTTGCGCCGTGGTATGCGAAGCGTTTCGGCCCGGCGAATGTGTTCAACAAACGCGTCGTCCAAATCTCCACGCGCGCGGAATTTCTCGCGGTGCTGGCGGATTACACAATGTGGCGGCAGCAATTTCTCGACGAACGCGGCGAACTCTTGCCGCGCTACCAACTCACGCCGATGGTCGCGTCGTTCATGCAAGAAGCGCAACCGGCGTCGGCGCAGCGCGTGAACATTCCCGTTCCCAAAGGACCGGTGGAAGTATGGTGAAATAGTTAGTAACCGCCGACGTTAGTCGGCGCAATCTGTTCCACCGCGCGGCAAACAACTGCGCCGACTGACGTCGGCGGCTACGAGGTCACCGCGTCACGTCACCCCAGAGCCAGTCGAGCGACGTGCTGCCGCCGTCGTCTTTTTCATTCCAACCGATGGAGTAGAGCGTGAATTTTCCGTCGCGCGTGCGCCGATACACGAGCGGCTTGCCGCCGACCAAATCCACCGGGAGCTTGCCGATGAACTGCGGTTCGAGCGCGGCGAGCGTTTCGGGATATGCATGTCCTTTTATCTCAACACGGCAGGCGCAGCGGTTTCCACGGGCGCGGGCTTGGGCTTGGTGTGTTCGCCGTAGCTGATGCAGGCGGCGCCGAGGACGATGAGGGCGAGGCCAGTCCAGCGGAAGGCGTCCACGCGCTCGTGCAAAATAAATTTTGCCGCCAGCGTGGTCATCACGAAGCTCAACGCGGTGAGCGGCCAAATGAAACTCACGTCGCTGTGGCCGAGGAGATATTGGAGCAGGATAAAAAATGCCGTCTCCAGCGCGAGGCCGAGCAGCACGTCGCGGGTGGTGAACCAATCGCCGATGAGTTTCAGCACGTTTTTCCAGAGCGGCGTGGTGGCTTGGCGCGCGGTGTAGCGCGGGCCAATTTGATCCAAGCCGCGCTTGAGGGTAATGACACCGAAGGCTTCAAACGCGAAGGCGACAAGGAGGATAAGGAAGATTTTGGTCATAAATTTTTCATAATTGCGGAAGGACTCGTGTAACTCGTCCCCGGCTTGGTGGTTACAAATCTTGGTAGCGGATGAGTTGGATTTTTTCCTGGGCGACGAGGGCTTTCACGCGCGGGCTGATGAGCGCGGCGAATTCGTGCTTAAATTCGTCCAGCGACGGATGGGAGTAAAGTTCGGAATCGCCGGACGGCAGGCAGGGCAAAAGTTTTTCGACGTAGGCTTCGGTCACGCACGCGTTTTGGAGAAGGCCAAAAACATTTTGCGGGTGGCGGATGTCGCGGGCACGCAGGCGCGAGCGGGCGGCACGGGCGAGGGTGTTGAAAATCAACGCGTGAATGGAGCGCGAGGAACGCCGCCCGCCGGCCAATTGGGCATCAATCCAAAAAGATTCGCGCGTGAGACGCAGATGCGTGACGCCGAGCGCGCTGGCGTCTTCCATGAGGATGCCGAAGACGACGGGATGCAGGTGGAGGTGGTGGTGTCCGTTGACGTGGTCGAGCGGGAGGCCGGTGGCGCGGAAGCGTTGGAACTGTTCGTGGATTTCGGCGCGCAGTTGTTCGCGCAAACGGCGGCGGAAAAAATATTTCAAACCGACGCCGACGGGAGAATTACCGAATTCGCCGCGCGCGTTGACGAGGCCGGGGATTTCGTCCGGCGGCAACGCACTGCGCCCGGCAAGCAGTGTGAGGTGCAGGCCGACCCCAAGCCGGGGATTTTGTTTCGCGAGCGCGACGGCGGCGACGCAGCCGGGTTCGTTGACCATCAAACTCGCGGTGGTGAGGATGCCTTCGCGGTGCGCGTGAATAACGGCGGTGTTGATGGAAGCCGAGCGGCCAAAGTCGTCGGCGTTGACGATGAGGCGGCGAGGCTTCACGTCACAACTTCGGCCCTTGATTCATGCTGGCGATGAGCCGGTCATTGAATTCTTTGGCGGGATTGTGGCCGGAGATTTTAAGCTTGGTTTGGAACGCGGCGACTTCAATCAAGCGCGCGATGTCGCGGCCCGGACCAACGGGCAGGCTCATGTGCGGGATGTCTATGCCGAGGATTTTGACGAACTCCTGATCCATGCCGACGCGGTCAATGTCCTTCACGGCTTCCCACGATTTGAGTGTGATGACGAGGTCCACTTTCTTGTCCTTGCGAATGGATTTCACGCCGAACATCGCGCTGATGTTCACGATGCCTATGCCGCGCACTTCCATGTGGCCGCGCGTGAGTTCGGCGCAACTGCCGACGACATCGTGGCCGTCGAGCAGCGTCACGCGCGTGGCGTCGTCGGCCACGAGCGAGTAGCCGCGCTCGATGAGTGCGAGGACGGATTCGCTTTTGCCGATGCCGCTTTCACCTTTGATGATTACGCCCACGCCGAGGATGTCCACCATGCTGCCGATTTCCGTGCCACGTGGCGCGAACATCACGTCGAGCGCGATGGTGGCGAGGTTGATGAATTTGGTCGTGAGCAAATCGGTCTGGAACACCGGCACATCGAACTGCTCGGCTTCTTGCAACAGGATTTTGTCCGGCTTGAGATTGCGGCTGAAGACGAGGCAGGGAATTTTGAAGGCGAATAATTGTTTGTAGCGCTTGCGGCGTTCTTCCGGCGCGAGCGAGCGCATATAGAACACGTCGGCATTGCCGAGCACTTGCACACGTTTCCACGCGAAATATTTGGTGAAGCCGGTGAGGACGAGGCCGGGGCGGTTGACGGTCGGCTCGATGATGCGGCGCTTGAGGCCGCCTGCGCCGGCGAGGAGCTTGAGGCCGAGTTCGCCCGCGTGGTCGGTGAAAAATTTCTCGACGAGAATCAGGTCGCGTTGCATGGCGGCAACTTGCGGGGCGCGCGGAAAAACGTAAAGCGCGAAAGCGGCGGGCAGCTTAAAACCAAGTAAACATTCACCACTCAATCACCGCCGCGCCCCACGTCAGGCCGGCCCCGAAGACGACGATGAGGATGAGGTCGCCGCGCTGCAATTTCCCTTCGCGCACGGCTTCATCGAGCGCGATGGCCACGCTGGCGGCGGAGGTGTTGCCGTATTTGTGGAGGTTCACGAAAAGCTGCTCCGGCGTGCCTTTCAAACGGTCGGCCACGGCGTCGAGGATGCGGCGGTTGGCTTGGTGCGGGATGATGCACTTGATTTTCGTGATGTCGATTTCGCAGCGGCGCATGACTTCGTTCGCGGCGGAGACCATCGCGTTGACGGCGTTCTTGAAAGTTTCTTTGCCGTCCATGCGCAGGAAATGCAAACCATCCGCGACGCTCTGCGGCGTGGCGGGACACGCGCTGCCGCCGCCGGGCATGGAGAGCAAATCCGCCTTGTTGCCGTCCGAACCCATCACGGCGGTGAGGAGGCCGTGGGAGTTTTCGCGGTTCTGCAAAATCGCCGCGCCCGCGCCGTCGCCGAAGAGGACGCAGGTGTTGCGGTCTTTCCAATTCGTGATGGATGAAAGTTTTTCCGCGCCGATGACGAGCACGGTTTCGTGCGTGCGCGACATGATGAACTGCTGGCCGATTTCCATCGCAAAAATAAATCCACTGCACGCGGCCTCGATGTCGAACGCCGCCGCGCGCGTCGCGCCGAGCTTGCGCTGCACAAGGCACGCGGTGTTCGGGAACGGCATGTCGGGCGTGATGGTCGCGACGATGATGAGGTCAATCTGCTCGGCGGTGACGCCCGCCATTTCCATCGCACGCAACGCGGCGTTGGTGGCGAGGTCGGACGTGAATTCATTCGCGGCGGCGATGCGGCGTTCCTTGATGCCGGTGCGCGTGGTGATCCATTCGTCGTTGGTGTCCACCATTTTTTCCAAATCGGCGTTGGTCAGCACGCGCTCCGGCACATAGGAGCCGACGCCGGTGATGGAACAAGTGCGCCCGACGAAATCGTGCTTGGCGCGCGGGTTGGTGAAGTTGGTCGTGCTCATGTGGGAAATTATGAATGAAGAATGAAGAATGAAGAAAGCGATTTCATGCTTTAGCGGGTTCGGCAGTTGCGGCGGCGAGCTTCACATTCGCGCGGGCGATGTCGGTGAGGATGGATTGCTTGATGCCCGCGCGAATCTCATTCGCCGCCACGCGCACGGCACTGGCAAACGCGCGTTCGCGCGACGAACCGTGCGCTTTGATGACGACGCCGTTCACGCCGAGGATAGCCGCGCCGCCATAAACTTCCGGGTCGAGCCGCCGCTTGAGCGCCTTGAACGCACCGCCCGCGAGCGCACCGCCAAGCATCCGCAGCGGGTTGGCTTTGACTTCGTTTTTGAGCAGCTTGCCGATTGTCTTGCTCATGCTCTCGCAGGTTTTCAAAACGATATTGCCGATGAAACCATCGCAAACGACGACGTCCACGCCGTCGTTGAACAAATCAAAACCCTCGCAGTAGCCCATGAAATTCAGGTCGAGTTGCGCGCAAAGTTTCGCGGTCGCCTTGGTGAGTTCCGTGCCTTTGCTTTCTTCCGTGCCGTTGCACAACACCCCGACGCGCGGCTGGGCCATGCCGAGGAGTTCGCGGGCATAGACGCTGCCCATGACGGCGAATTGCGCGAGGTGCGTCGGCTCGGCGACGGCGTTCGCGCCGCAGTCGAGCATGATGAAATCCTGCGTGAGCGAGGGGAAGCGGCACGCGATGGCCGGGCGCTCGACGCCATCGAGACGACCGAGTTTCATCGAACCGGCGACGAGCGCGCCAGTGTTGCCAGCGGAAATGACGGCGTCAGCTTTTTCGTCGCGGACGAGTTCGATGGCGCGGACGAGGGAGGAATCCTTTTTTTTGCGGATGCCTTCGAGCGGCTTGTCTTCCATCGTCAGCACTTCGCTGGCGTGGAGAATTTGCGCGCGCGAATCGGTCAGCGAGTGGAGCTTGAGCGCGGCGGAGATTTCATCCTCGCGGCCCACGAGCAAGATGGCCGAGATGTTTTGATCCGCTGCGAGTGCTTGTTTGACTCCGGCGACCGCGACCACGCAACCGTGGTCGCCACCCATGACATCCACTGCGATTCGCATAAATGGAAAAGCGCGCAATCAACCGACCGCGCGCGAACCCGGAATCAAGCCTTGGCCGTGATGGTCAAGACCTGACGGCCCTTGTAGTAGCCGCACGCGGGGCAAACCCGATGGGGAATCGCCGGCGCGTCGCACTGCGAGCATTTACCGAGTTGCGGAAGTTTCAGCACGCTGTTGTATGCGCGGCGCATACGTTGACGGCTCTTGGAAGGTTTTCTTTTCGGAACGCCCATAAATTTAAAATTTTAATTTGTTCAACTCCGCCCACGCGTCTTTTTTCACGTCGGCCTGCCCGCTCTGGGCGTTTGTTTGTGCAATTACCGCAGCGGTTTTTGGCAACCCGGGACAATCCGGCCTGCACAGCGGACGCTGCGGCAACTCTAGGAGAATATCTTCGCGCAAATAAGGCGTCAAGTCCACGCAATCGTCCGTGACGGTCACCGGCTCGTCGCCTTCGAGTGCCAGATGGGTCGCCCAATCGTCGAATTCGATGTCCTGCGAAAACTTCTTGAGGCAGCGACCGCACTCGCATTCCAACTCCACCCGCCACCAGCCGCGCACGAGGATGCCGTCGTCCATTTTCTGCGCGGTCAGCTCGTGTTCCAGCGGCGACGCCACGCGAATGAGCTCGTCCACGCCTTCGATGTCCAGCTCGGCAGCGGGCAATTCGCCGGAGAGCGTGAGTTCCTTGCGTTCGAGTTGGCGGAGATTGATGAGGAGAGGCATAAAATGTTGTCCGCGAATTACGCTAATTAACGCGAATTTTAATTGGCGAAAATTCGCGAAATTAGCGGATTCAATTCATTTGAACTTACCGATCAGTGCCGCCTGCACCTGCTCCGGCACGAACTCCCGCACGTCGCCGCCGAGCCGCGCGATTTCCTTCACGATGCGCGAACTCAAGAACGTGTAAGTGTCTTTGGGCATCATGAAAATCGTTTCGATGTTCTCGTTCAACTTGCGATTCATCAGCGCCATCTGGAATTCAAATTCAAAGTCCGACACGGCGCGCAGCCCACGCACGACCGCCACGGCTTTTTTGCTCACCGCAAAATCCACAAGCAAGGTGTCGAACGAATCCGCTTCCACATTCGGCAGATGCTGGATCGCCCCGCGCACCAGCGCGAGCCGCTCCTGCACGGTGAAGAGCGGCTTCTTGCCCTCGTTCACCGCCACCGCCACCACCACGCGGTCGAACAATTTCGCCGCGCGCTGAATGACATCGAGATGGCCGTTGGTGAGCGGGTCGAAACTGCCGGGGTAAATCGCCGTGCGCATGGCCGGAGATTAGCCGAGCCGCGTGCGTTGCCCAAATTAAAATTTCCAATCCAGCGCGCGCCGCCGGGATTTGACGTTGACGCAACTGCTTTTCCAAAGACAATTCCCCGCGCTTTTTACCGCAAAAACTATGTCATCCGCATTTCCCAAAATCTCGAAGATCAACTACGAAGGGCCGAAGTCCAAAAACCCGCTCGCCTTCAAACACTACAACGCCAGCGAAGTCGTCGCGGGCAAGACCATGCGCGAGCATCTGCGCTTCGCCGTGGTGTATTGGCACACGTTCCGTGGCACGGGCAGCGATCCGTTCGGCGCAGGCACGATGCTGCGTCCGTGGGACGACGGCACGAACTCCGTCGCCAACGCCCAGAACCGCGCCCGCGTGGCGTTCGAGTTCATCGAGAAGCTCGGCGCGCCGTATTATTGCTGGCATGACCGCGACGTTGCGCCGGAAGGAAATTCGTTGGCCGAGTCGAACAAGAATTTTGATGCGGTCGCGAAAGTTTTGAAGGAAGAACAGAAGCGCACTGGCATCAAATTGCTGTGGGGCACGGCCAACGCGTTTTCAAATCCGCGCTATATGCACGGCGCAGGCACGAGCTGCAATGCCGACGTGTTCGCCTTCGCCGCCGCGCAGATCAAGAAGGCGATGGAAGTCACGCACGAGCTGAAGGGCGAGGGCTACACGTTCTGGGGCGGGCGCGAGGGCTACATGACGCTGCTCAACACCGACATGAAGCGCGAGCTGAACCATCTCGCATCGCTGCTGCACATGGCGGTGGACTACAAAAAGAAAATCGGCTTCAAAGGCCAGTTCTACATCGAGCCGAAACCGAAAGAGCCGACCAAGCACCAATACGATTCCGACTCCGCTGCCTGCCTGAACTTTCTGCGCGAACACGACCTGCTCCCGCATTTCAAACTCAACATCGAGACGAACCACGCCACGCTCGCAGGTCACTCGATGCAGCATGAGCTCGAAGTCGCAGGCGCGGCGAACGCG
>JBJOPC010000378.1:0-5427 GCA_046050965.1 Verrucomicrobiota bacterium
CGATTGGCGGCTTGGGTCGGGGCTGGCCACAGACACCCGCGCAATGGCTGCACCTCCTCCTCTTTTACGCGATGTTCGCCGCGATGTTTTTGCCGAAGGCCATCTCGCTCGACACGGCAAGCGGAATCATCTTCCTGACCTCAACCATCGCGCTCACGGTCATCGGCTGGTTTCGTGCGGGACAATTCGCGATGAACCGCGCCAACCCGCCGCAAGTCGTCGCGCGTGGCGCGGTCAGCCGCAAGGGCGAGGCGGGCTTCGGTGGCCTGCCGCTGCTGGTCGCGCGGACGTTCGTGCGCTCTTGGCTGTTCGGTTTCTTGATAATTGCCATGATGCTCGTGATGTTCTCCAACTTAAAGTTTGGCCACACGAGCAGCGATTCAGCGAGTTCCTTCGCGCGAGGCGTCGCGCAGTTGTCCGGGCCGACTTCGTTTCAAATCTTCTGGTTTCCGCTGTTCCAATTTGCCCCGCTCATCCTTCATTTGCGGTTCATTCGCACCGCGCCGATTTCGACCAATGTTCTGGCGGGCGTGCTAGTGCTGCTGCCGACGGCGGTGAATTTGAGTTTGGGCGCAGTCATCGCCGCACTCGGCTATTTCGGCGCGGGAGTTTCGCCCGCGCCCGCTCTGCTCACCGGCGCGATTGCGGCGGGCGCAGGTGCGTTTGCGGTCTCAACCATGGTCTGGCGCGGGATGGATCGCAACGGAATGGCACTCGCCGTGTTGATTCTGATAGTTACCATGATACCGGCGGGGATTTTCACCGATGCCAAATGGGCGTGGATTAAATTACTCGTCGCCGCCATCGAACTGCCGGTCGCATGGCTCATCACCCGCGCCGCGTTGCAGAAAAGCACACACGCCTATCGCACGCAGGGAAACATCTACGCGATGGCATTAAGCGGCGGGCGGAGTTGAGCGAATTAGCCTTCCTCGTTGCCGCGTTGGAAAACGTAACCGTTTGAGCCTCCTCACGTCGGCTCCTACAGGTGGAGATAGGGCGCACCCGACCAAAAATCTCCAAAACAGAACTTGCCTTCCACGCTAGGCGTCGCTAGTTTTTCCGCCCTTTGGTAAGCGAAAAATTATAAATTTATGTCAGTCAAAATCCGCATGAAACGCGTCGGTGCCAAGAATGCACCGGCCTTCCGCATCGTCGTCGCCGACAGCCGCAGCCCTCGTGATGGCAAGTTCATCGAGGAAATCGGCACTTACCAGCCGACCAAAAATGACAACAACGTCACGCTCAAGCTTGACCGCGCTGAATATTGGTTGAGCAAAGGCGCACAAGCCAGCGACACCGTCCGCAGCTTCCTCAAGAAGGCCAGCAAAGCCGCCGCTGCGGCTGCGCCCGTCGCGGCTTGATTTAATTTTTCCCGGCCATGCAAGAATTCGTGGAATACATCGCGAAGGGGCTCGTGGATAATCCCGACGAAGTGCGGGTCAACGTCGTGGAACGCAACGGCACGACGATGTATGAATTGCATGTGCATGCTGACGATGTGGGGCGCGTGATTGGTCGCCAAGGCGCGACGATCAATGCGATTCGGTCGCTGTTGCTCGCGGGCAGTGCGCGCAAAGGACTGCGTTGCTCGCTGGATTTGGTGGACGAAAAACCCGCCGCGTGAGCCGCACGGGAATGTTCCCGGCATGAAGATTGACGTGCTCACTTTGTTCCCGGCGATGTTCGTCGGTCCGCTCGATGAAAGCATCGTGCAGCGGGCGCGGGACAAAAAGCTTTTGGATTTGGCGGTGCGGAATTTGCGCGATTGGACGCATGACCGGCACAAGACGGTGGACGACCGTCCGTTCGGTGGTGGGCCGGGGATGTTGATGAAGCCGGAACCGCTGTTTGAAGCGGTGGAAAGTTTGGCGAACGAAGGCACACGCGTGTTGCTGATGACGCCCGCCGGTAGAAAATTTGACCAGTCGCTCGCGCGCGAACTGGCGCAGGAAAAGCACCTGCTGTTGATTTGCGGAAGTTATGAAGGTGTGGATGAGCGCGTGATTGAAGCGCTGGTGGACGACGAAGTTTCGCTCGGCGATTTCGTCCTGACCAACGGCGCGCTGCCCGCGATGACGGTGATAGACGCGGTGACGCGGTTGCTGCCCGGTGCGCTGGGCGACGACGGTAGTGCGGCGGACGAATCCTTTAGCCACGGGCTGCTGGAGTATCCGCAATACACACGGCCGGCGGAGTTTCGCGGGATGAAAGTCCCGGACGTGCTCCTCTCCGGCAACCACGCGGAGATTGAAAAATGGCGGCGCGCGCAGGCGCAAGCGCGGACGAAGATTCGTCGCCCAGATTTGCAGAAATAATTTTAAGCTCGTAGAAGCGAGCGATGCAGCAATAAAAACGACAACGAAAACAATTTTATGAACGAAGCACTACTCGACAAAATTCATTCCGAACAGTTCCGCAAAGAACCCGCTATCTACAACGTCGGTGACACCGTCAAGGTTCACACCAAAGTTGTCGAAGGCGACAAGGAACGGGTGCAGGTTTTCTCCGGCATCGTCATCGGTATGCGCGGTCGCGGCCTCAACGAGACTTTCACCGTGCGCCGCATCAGCTTCGGCGAAGGCGTCGAACGTGTGTTTCCGAAACACTCGCCTCGCGTGGAAAAAGTCGAAGTCGAACGCCAAGGCTCCGTGCGCCGCGCCAAGCTCACCTACCTCCGCAACCGCCTCGGCAAAGCCGCGACGACTGTCAAAGAAAAAGAAGTCGTGCGCACCAAGAAGGTCGCCAAATAAACCACGCAGTCTTTCCAAACGGCGGAGCTTCGGCTCCGCCGTTTTTTCTTTGGCATCTGCGCCGCGCACTGCGCCATGCGCCAACTCACTGTGCCATCCCGTCACGCGTGGCGCGGTTTCTCCAATCTGCGTAATCTGTGTAATCTGCGGATTCATTCGGCTTCTTGGCGATTTTCGCGTAGCCATACCGCGTGGCACAGCACTCGCATAGGAACGTCCGCCGCGAATGTTCGTGGCGCACAGAAACAAAATAATTTTATGGCAAAAGTATTAGGCATTGATTTAGGCACGACCAACTCCTGCATGGCGGTCATGGACAGCGGCGAGCCACTCGTCATCGAAAATTCCGAAGGCAAGCGCACCACGCCGTCCGTCGTCGCGTTCACCAAGAGCGGCGAACGCGTTGTCGGCGACGCCGCCAAGCGTCAAGCCGTCACCAACTCGCGCAACACCATCTACTCCGTGAAGCGTTTCATGGGGCGGAAGTTCGATGAAGTCACCGAAGAAATTAAGCGGATGCCTTACAAGGTTGTCCGCGCGAGCAACGGCGATTGCGCCGTCGAAGTCGAAGTGGGCGGCAAGCCCAAGCAGTTCTCGCCGCAGGAAATTTCCGCGATGATCCTCTCCAAGCTCAAAGCCGACGCCGAAACGCGCCTTGGCGAGAAGATCACGCAAGCCGTCATCACCGTGCCCGCTTACTTCAACGACTCCCAACGTCAGGCCACCAAAGACGCGGGTAAAATCGCCGGGCTTGAAGTTCTCCGCATCATCAACGAACCCACCGGCGCGTCGCTCGCTTACGGCCTCGATAAAAAGAAGGACGAAAAAATCGCCGTCTACGATTTGGGCGGCGGCACATTTGATATTTCCGTTCTCGAAATCGGCGACGGCGTGTTCGAAGTCAAAGCCACCAACGGCGACACGCACCTCGGCGGTGACGACTGGGACAATTGCCTCATGGATTGGATTCTTGACGAATTCAAGAAAGAGCAAGGCATGGATCTCCGCAAGCAACCCGACTCGCTCCAGCGCATCAAAGAAGAAGCCGAGAAAGCCAAGATCGCGCTCTCCAGCTCCACGTCTTACGACATCAACCTGCCGTTCATCACGGCGGACGCCAGCGGGCCGAAACACATCCAGAAAAATCTCACGCGCGCCAAGTTGGAGCAGCTCACCGACAGCCTGTTCGAGCGCACCATCAAGCCCGTGCAAGCGTGCTTGAAAGACGCCGGCATCGAAGCCAGCAAGATTGACGAACTCGTGCTCGTCGGCGGTATGACGCGTATGCCGCGCGTCGTCGAGACCGCGCGCAAGCTCGTCAACAAAGCTCCGCATCAAGGTGTGAACCCCGACGAAGTTGTCGCCATCGGCGCCGGCATCCAAGGCGGCGTGCTCAAGGGCGAAGTCAAAGACGTGCTTCTGCTCGACGTCACCCCGCTCTCGCTCGGTATCGAAACACTCGGCAACGTGTTCACCAAACTCATCGAGCGCAACACAACCATTCCCTCGCGCAAATCGGAAATCTTCTCCACCGCGAGCGACAACCAGCCCGGCGTTGAGATTCACGTCTTGCAAGGCGAACGCCAGTTTGCCCGCGACAACAAGACCATCGGCAAGTTCAACCTCGCCGACATCCCGGCGGCGCCGCGCGGCGTGCCGCAGATTGAAGTGACCTTCGACATTGATGCCAACGGCATCTTGCACGTCGCCGCCAAAGACCTCGGCACCGGCAAGGAACAGAAAATTTCCATCACCGCCAGCAGCGGCCTCTCCAAGGACGAAGTCGAGAAGATGCGCAAAGACGCCGAAGCCCACGCCGACGAAGACAAGGCCAAGCTCGAAGAGATCCAGACGCGCAACGAAGTGGACAACGCCGTCTACCGCACCGAGAAACTGGTGAAGGACAACGCCGACAAAATCTCCGCCGACGACAAGACCAAGCTTGAGACCGCCGTGGCCGCCGCCAAGGAAGCACTCAAGGGCAGCGACACCGCCGCCATCAAGAGCGCGGGCGAGAAGCTGAACGAAGTGGCGCAGACCGTGGGCGCGGAACTTTACAAAGCCGCCGCCGCGAAAGCGCAGGCCGACAAAGCCGGTGAAGCCCCGCAGCCCGAAGGCGAAGCCAAGTCCGACGACAAGAAGAAGGACGAAGGCGTGATCGACGCGGAAGTCGTGGACGAGAAGAAGTAGGCAACAAGTAATCCTTTTCCTGTCAAAATGTCTTTGGCGGGGATTTTAACAAAATATAACTATGAAAACTATTGCATTGTCTGGTGACGATGGTGATTGGTTCAAAAAAGTTTTACAGCAAATCAAAGATGGTTGTGAGAAGCATCCTTGCTCTGTTGGTGGGGCAGAAATTTTGATTGGTGCGGCTCTGATTGGGGTTGGAATTAAAACGGATGCGATTCAAATGGGGGCACAGGTTGTCGGTGTTACAGGGTCACACTTCAACATTCATTCGCTAATCGGAGCTGGTAGCGGAGGGCTGGCTGGCTCTGCGACTGCAATCATTGGAAGCATTGGTGTAGCGGGAAGCGGGGGGGCAATCGCAATTCCGGCTGCCCTGTTGGGAACTATGGGTGCGGCTGTGGGTGCTGTTTCAGGTTATACCGCTGGCGATGTGCTGCATAAATTTCTGACTCATTTCCCAGGGATTTTGGATTTTGTTGCA
>JBJOPC010000379.1:0-2569 GCA_046050965.1 Verrucomicrobiota bacterium
GCGCACCGTGTCCGGATAGCCTGCGAGCGTGTCATGCTCCACGCCCGCCTTGCGTTCCATCGAAGTCACGAGCACGGGCGTCGCGCCGAGCGCGCGCGTGTCGGCGACGATTTTTTTGAGATTGGTTTTGTAGACGGCGAGCGCGTTGGTGGCTTTGTCTTTCATGTCGTTGTGGCCGAACTGCACGAAGAGGTAATCGCCGGGACGGATGGTAGCGTAAATTTTTTTGAAGCGATTCGCGCCGAGTGAACTCTTGATGGCCTCGCCGCTCTCGGCGTAGTTCGCTACGCACACGCGGTCGCTGAAAAAGCGCGGTAGCATCTGACCCCAACTATTCCACGGCTCCAGCGGTTGGTCGCACACGGTGGAATCGCCCGCGAGAAAAATAGTCGTGACGCCCGCGGCGGCGGGCGCGATTTCCAGCGCGCGGATGCCGGGATGCGCGCCGTTGAATTCCAGCGTGAGCTTGTCGTCCCACAGCACGACTTCGTTGGTTTTCTCGCGCGGCTTAAGTTTGACGTGTTCAGCGTCGGAGATTTTCACCGTGCGCGTGTGGACGTTGAAACTGCGCGTGACGAATTCGCCGGGCGTGGTGACGACGTGCTCGACCATGAGCCGCCGCGCTTCGGCTTTGACGGTGTTGGTCGTGCCAGATTTTTCCGCGCCGAACATGACGGTGACGCGGTGATTGCCCTCCGGCAACGCCACGGAGAAAAAATAGGGGGCGTTGGACGCGGGCGCGTAGCCGAGGTCATAACCGTAGCCCAGTTCACGCGTGAACGTGTTGGTCGGCGTTACGGAGATGACCCCGTCCGCCGTCTTGGCGTCGGCGAAGTTGAAACGAAAACTGCCCGGCGTTTCCGCAGCAGGTAGCGTGATGACCGAGGTCAAAAACGTGGCGACGAGGAAGAGCTTGAATTTCACTCCGCAACTTTGCAAACACCGCGTCCGGCGCGCGAGCAAAAAGTCGGCAACTTCACGGCACGAGTAGCCGGTAGAAGCGGCGCGGCGAAGCAGGGTCGAGCGGAAGACTCAAATTCAAATTGCCCGCGCCGTCGAACTGGTTCGTCACCGCGCGCTCCCACGCCGCGGTCGGCAGCGCGAGGTTCGTTGTGGTAATGAGATAATAATCCCAGCCGGGTGTGCCGCTGTTGGCGGAGAACACGAGATTGTTCGTCACCAGCGCGATTTGCGGCGACGACACGGGCGCGGTGCTGACGACCCAGAGCGAGCCGTCCGTATTCAGACGCGTCGTGCTCCAGCGCACCGAAGCATCGGGCAACGTCGGCAAGTTCGTGCTGGCAAAGGCACCGGCGAAACTAGTCGCGCTGAACAGTTGAAAATGGTCGCCCGCGGTGAAATTGGTCGCGCCCACGTTCGTCACCACGAGCGCGCCGCCTTCGGTCACGAGGCCGGTGACGTTCACCGTGGCACTCGTCGCGGGCGAACGCTGCACGGCCAGCGTGGTGGTGGAACCAGCGGCGAGCGTGAGATCGCCGCCGAGGTCGAAGGCGTTGAACGCGCCGGGCGCAAGTGCGCCGCCGGACGCGACGGTCACCGAGCCGTCCACCCCGCCCGCGCCAGTGAGGACGCCGGAATTTTGCACGAGCACGTTGCCGAAGCCGGTCGCCGAGCCGCTGGCGTTGTTAGCGGCGAGCGTGGCATTGGTAACGGTGGTGTTGCCGAAATAAGTGTTCGCGCCCTGTAAATTCAAGCTGCCGTTCGCGAGCGAACTTTTCACGACGAGCGCACCGCTGCCGCCGTTGCCGATGGATCCGGCGTAGGTGACGGCGTTGCCGTTCAGATCAATCGTGTCGGTTCCCGCTGCGAACGTGATGCCCGCGTTGCCAATGGAGGTCAAATCGGACGAGCCGTTCGTGCCGGGGAAATTCGCGGCGTATTGCAACGTGCCGCCGTTGAACGTGAGGCCACCGTAGTTCGCGCCGCCGAGCGCGAAGATGCCGTTGATGTTCAGCGTGCCGCCCTGCAACACCGTGCCGCCGGTGTGCGAGTTAGGCGCGGTGAGCGCGACCATGCCGGTGGCGAGGACGGGCGTGGGGTTCGCCGTGCCAGTGCCGGAGCCGGGCAGCAAGTTGGCGGTAAAATTATTCGCCGCGCTGGCCGCAATGCCGATGGTGAGCGCGCCCGCGCCGGCCGCGTCGGTGACAAAACCGTCCACGGTCATCGTGTTGCCCGCCGTCGCAGCGAGGCCGCCGCCGTTGTTGCCGAGAATGAACTGGCGCGCGTTCACGCCGGACTGGTCGTGGGTGAACGTGGCGTTGCCCACAACGGTTCCGCCGTTGAGGTTCACGGGCGAGACCGTGGTGTAGCCGTTGTTAGTCTGACCGAAGCTGGCGTAGCTGGTGATGAGGGAGCAACCGCCGTTGAGATAAGTGGCGAGTTCGTAAGAATTGTTCGCATTGTAGACGACCGTGCCGGGACCGGCTTGCACGAGGCCGTTGTTCTGGTTCGCTTGCCGCCCATTGTTGAGCGGGATGGAGCAGTTGAAATAACCGAGCGGGTTGTTCTGCCAAATCACGCCGTAGCTTTGGCCGCTGCTCGTGCTGCG
>JBJOPC010000380.1:0-8885 GCA_046050965.1 Verrucomicrobiota bacterium
CCGGCGTCGGCGTGGTCACTGCGCTGGGTTTGGGTTGGAAAAAAAACGCAGCGGGTTTTCGCAGCGGTCAGACGGCGTTCCGCTCCGTTTCACTGTTTGACGTTTCCCGGCAGCGCGTGCAAACGGCGGCGGAAATTTCCCTGCCCGCCGCTTTGCCGGAAACTCAACTCGCACCGCGCCACGCCGCGCGCCTCGACCGGGCCGCGCGGATGCTGCTCCACGCCGCGCACGAAGCGTGGACGCAAGCTGGTTGGCGCGCTGCTAAAAATCTGCCCGTCGTCCTCGGCACCACCAGCGGCGGCATGGCACTCGGCGAAGCCTATTTCCGCCAAGCCATCACCCCGCCGCATTCGCCCCGGCGGCAAGCCGGGCGGCTGATGCATTACCTCGCGCAACGTCAGGGCGTGGACCTTGCGGATGCGTTTGAATTTCACGGCTCGGTGCAAATCATCGCCAACGCCTGTGCGTCCGGCGCGAACGCCGTCGGTCATGCGTTTGAAATGATTCGCTCCGGTCGCGCCGACCGCGTGTTCACCGGCGGCTACGACGCCATCAGCCAACTCGTGTTCGCTGGCTTTGATTCGTTGCAAGCACTCTCACCCACGACGTGTCGCCCGTTCGCTGCTGACCGCGACGGCCTCGCACTCGGCGAAGGCGCGGCGGTTTTTGCGCTGGAAAATCTGGCGTCCGCGCAGCAACGCGGTGCGGAAATTCTCGGCGAAATTGTCGGCTACGGTTCCGCCACCGACGCGCATCATCTCACGCAACCGCAGCCGCAAGGCGATGCCGCGTTTGCGTCCATGACCGCCGCGTGTGCGAGCGCGAACCTGGCTCCGGCACAAATCAGCTACGTCAACGCCCACGGAACCGGCACACCGCTCAACGACGCCGCCGAAGCCGCCGCCATCAACCGCTGGGCGGGCGCACACGCTCGTCAGTTGCGCGTGAGTTCCACCAAGGCGAGCATCGGGCATCTGCTCGGTGCGGCGGGCGCGGTGGAAATCGCCGTGTGTCTGATGGCGTTGCGCGGGCAGTGGCTGCCGCCGCAACTCGGCGTTGGCGTCGTGGATGCCGCGTGTCAATTCTCCCTCGTGCGCGCGCCGGAAAATGCGGCGCTTGAATTCGCGCTCACGAATTCGTTCGGCTTCGGCGGCGCGAACGCGAGCGTCATTTTGCGGAGGTGGGTGTGAGTGAAATTTACGTTCACGGCATCGGCGCAGTTTCGCCCGCGGGCTGGGGCGTGGACGCGTTGCGCGCGGCACTCGTGCGCGGCGAACCGCTCGCCACGCAGGAACTCGCGCGCCCCGGTTGGACACGTCCGTTGCGAGTGCGCGCCGTGCCGCCGCCCGGCGTGCGCCCGGCGGCGTTCGCTCACGCGCGGTTTCGCCGCACCAGTCCCATCAGCCAGTTCGCCGTCGCCGCGTCGCTCGAAGCCCTCGGCGAAACTCCGCCGCCGCCGCGACTGGGAATTGTTTTCTGCGTGTTGACCGGCTGCATTAATTACACGAAACGTTTTTACGGCGAAGCCTTGGAAAATCCGGTGACGGCCAGCCCGCTGATTTTTCCTGAAACCGTTTTCAACGCGCCGTCGTCGCACCTCGCCGCGTTGCTCGGTAGTTCGGCGCGCAACTACACGCTCGTGGGCGATCAAGGCGCGTTCCTGCAAGGCCTCGCGCTCGCCGCCGACTGGCTGCTCGCGGACGCGGTGGACGGCTGTCTTGTCGTCGGCGCCGAAGAACTCGACTGGCTGACGGCTGACGCGTATCAACTCTTCACGCGCGGTCTGATTCTAAGCGAAGGCGCGGGCGTAATTTTTCTCAATCGGCAATCGGCCATCGGCCATCGCCAATTCCCTCGGCTCGCGGGTGTGACGGACGCGCATACGTTTACACGGTTGCAATCTGTGGACGACGCTGCGCGCAAGATGCGTGCAGAATTGCCAGCGGGCGGCGAAAGTTTTTTGCTGTGCGACGGCCAGCAAAACCTCGCGCATCTGGATGCGGCTGAATTAGCGGCGTGGCGTGATTGGCGTGGGGCGCGCCTTTCGCCCAAGCAAATTCTGGGTGAAGGTTCCGCCGCGGCGTCCGCGTGGCAATGCGTTGCCGCAGTGGACGCGTTGCGCGTGAATGATTACGCTGCCGCCGTGGTGAGCGTGGTCGGTGGCAGCCAGCAAGCCATCGGCGCGCAGTTTGCCCAGTGCCGCAAGGAATAATTTTCCATGAACGAACCAACCGAACTCAAGGCGCAGCTCAAAAAAATGCTCGTCGAAAATCTCATGCTGCAAATCCCCGCCGAGCAGATCGGCGACGCCCAGCCGCTGTTCGGAGAGCACAGTCTCGGTCTAGATTCGGTGGATGCGCTGCAACTCGTCGTAGCGCTGGAGAAAAATTACGGCGTGAAAATTGCCGACCCGGCGGCGGGCAAAACGGTGTTGGCTAGCGTCAACGCCATGGCCGAGGCGATTGTGAAGTTGCGTGGGTAGTAGCCGCCGCCGTGAGTCTGCGCATTTCGTGGGGTTTGCGTTTTCATCGTCCGAACGTCCGGTTGGAAAGTTTGCGCCGACTACGTCGGCGGCTACGGACGAAACGCACAAAAAAACCACCGCTTTGTAGCGGTGGTTTTTTTAAATCGAGCTTGGGTTATTTGACGGGTTGCAGTTCTTCCGCTGCGCCTTTGACGGTCACCGGTTTGGCGGTGTCGGTCTTCGCTGAAGCAGGCTTCGCGGCTGCGGGCTTGACTGGCTCAACTTTTTTAATCGCCGGTGCGGGTGAAGCTTTTTGCATCGGCAAATCTTTGCCGCTGATGGTTGCCGGCGCGACGTGCGCGGGTGCGTTGATTTGGACTGGGCGCGTCTCAACGGCGACGCCACCTTGCTCGGCTTTGATATTTTTTTCCTTATGCAGTTTCACGCTCACCGGTTCTTTGTAAATCAAATCAGCCGGTGCGATTTCCGCGAGCAACACGGCGGCGCGACGGTTGCCTTCTTCGACTTCGGCGGGCGTCAGGCGGCTGGTGAGGGTTTGTTTGGCGTTGCGGCAGGCGAGTTGATCTTGCGACGCGCCGATGCTGAACCACGCAAAGGCTTCGGTGGTGTTGCGCTGAACGCCGGCGCCATTGAGATAGTTCAAGCCGAGCGTATACATCGCGTCGCGCTGGCCGTGGAGCGCGGCTTTGTGCAACCAAGAATTGGCTTCGGTCGGACGCCAGTGCGTTTCGTAAGCTTGGCCGAGTTGGTTTTGGGCAATCGGATTGCCTTGTGCGGCGGCAGGGGCATAAAAGCGGTTGTCCACCAAGTCGGGTCGCGGCGCGGGGGATTTGCAACCCGCGAGCAAAGCCAGCGGCAACAGGAGCATAAAACGTGTTGAATTCATGCGCGTGACAATGCCGAAAACGGTGCTCACTGGCAATGGGATTTTCAGCGAACTCACCGCTGAAATGAGATTCGGACTAGCCGTCAGAAGTTTCAATACGCGTAGATGCTGCCCTCGTGGCTGACGGGCTGGAACTGGCTGGGCGCGACGTATTGGAGTTCGATGGCCGTGCCGGGACCGCCGATGAGATAGCCGTTCGTGCCGACGGTGGTGGTGAGCGACGCGCCGGGTTGCAGGGTGTAGATGCCGCCGCTGTTCACCGCCGCCACGAGGCGTCCGCCGTCCGCCGAACTGGCGACGGCTTGCCACGAGAGTGACAAGGACGAGTTGGTTTTCCACACGCCACCCAAATCCGTGCTGGTCATCAACGGCACACCGATCGCGCCCGCGAGAATTTTGGAACCGTCGCTGGAGAGCGCGAGGCCGCGGCAATTCAAGGTGGGCGAACCGCTCACGTTCCACGTCACGCCGCTGTCTTGCGAATAATAAACCGGCGTCGTGGACGAACCGGCCACGAGCAAGCTGCCGCTGGCCGAGGATGCCACGGCTTGCCAGAGCAAGTTGGGCGAGCCGAGTTGTTGCGTCCAGTTGGAGCCGCCGTCGGTGGTGGTGTAGAGGTTGCCGATGTTGAACCCGGCCACGGCGCGCAGTCCGTCCGCAGAGCAGGCGAGTGCGTTCCATTGGCCGCTGATGACGCTGGAAGTCCACGACGAACCAGAGTTGGTGGAGGAATAAATATTGCCGTTCGCCTGCGCGGCGTAGAGGCGAGTGCCGTTCGCGGACGAAGCGACGGAAGTCCAAGTAGCCGGGCCGAGCCGCGGCGTCCACGTCACGCCGCTGTCGGTGGAAGTGAAAACGTAGCCGGTGGCAGTCGCCGCCACGAGCTTCGCGCCGTCAGTCGAGCAAGCGACGGCGACCCAGTTGGACGAGGGCGAACTGCTGTTGGCCCAGTTCACGCCGCCGTTGGTCGAGTAAATAATGACGCCCGGATTCGGCGCGGCAAAGAGTCGGCTGCCGTCCACGGACGAGGCGAGCGCACGCCAGCTTTGCGTGCTCACGCCGGTGCTGGCCCACGCGCCGTTCGTGCCGAGAATGTTGATGAGCGCGGCGGTGCGGATGGATTGATTGGTCGCCTGCGTGATGCGCCAGCCGCCTGTGCCGCCGCCGGAGACGCGCACGATGTCGCCGAGCGTGGCGTTGGTGGGCAAGGCGACGCTCACGGTGGAGGTGTTCGTGAGCAAATAGCCGAGGCGCGGTTGCGCTTGCACGGTCGTGCCGCTGACGAGTTGCCACGCGAGCGCGCTCGCGCCGCTGCCGGTGAGAATCGGGATGCCATCAATGGTCGCGGGCGCGTTGCTCGTCACGAGACGCACGCCGCCGGTGGCGCGCAGGGAAAATTCGTTGGAGGTGGTGGAAGAAAAATCTGCCGCCTGCGAATCTGCCCAGACGAACGCACCGTCGTTCGTCGCCTTCGCTTGGCGTCCGGCGGCGAACGCATAATTTCCGCCCGCGAGATTATTCGAGCCGCCCGGCACGGTGGCGTGCGCGCCGCTCGCGGTGTTGAACGCCCCGCCGCCGACCGCGCCCGCGTTCGTCAACGCGCGGTTGCGAGTGCCGCCGGCGATGGTCGCGTTGAGGCCGACATTTGTGTTTTGGTTGCCTCCGCCGATGACACTGTTGTCGCCGCTGACAAAATTCTGGTAGCCGCCGCCGATGAACCCCGCCGCGCCGCTGTTCGTATTCAACTCGCCGCCCGCGATTGTGCCGACGATGCCGCCGTTGCCGTTACCCAGCCCGCCGCCGATGGTCGCGTAGTCGGCCGTGACGACGTTCGTGAAATAATTTCCAAAATAATTCGCCAGCCCGCCGCCGCCAATCGTGCCCGCGATGACGCTCGGCGGAATATAATTTCCCGCCGCGCCCAGCACCACGTTCACGCCGTTCGAGAGCGACGCCGTGCCGGTGCTCAACTCCAGCCGCAACCCGCGCTGTCCGCTTGCGCGCAATTCCAGCGGTTGATTATTCGAACTGCCGAGAAATTGATTTGTGCCGACGTTGTTGCCGCCGAGTTGCCAGAAGTTGGAGGACGCCAAGCCGCCAAGCGTGGCCGCATTCACGTTTGTGACGGTCGCGCCGTTGCCGGAGAACGCGCCCGTGAAATTACCGTTGAAACCGCCGTTGAAGGTGTTGCCCGCGTTGTTGAGATTCACCGCGCTGGAATAATTTCCCGCCAAGTTCGCCGAGGACACCGTGCCAACGAGATTACTCGCGCTCGCCGCGAAGATGGCGTAGGGCGTGGGCGTGACGGGCTGGCGCGGCGTGAGCGTGGTGTAGCTGCCCGCGCCGTTCGTGCGCACGGCGACTTCCAGCCAGCGCGCCGCACCCGTCCACACCGGACCGTTGTCGCCGGTGACGGTGAAGAGTCCGTTGCTCACCGCCACGCCGGTGAACGTGGTGGTCATGGAAACATTGTTGCCGTTCGTGAGCGCGTCCCAGACCGCGAGCTGCACGTCGAACGAGCCGTTTGCCGGCGCGTTGCTCACGGCGAGACGGCCTTGGTAAGTGAACGCCGTATCTTGCGCGGCGGACGAAAGGCAAAAGGCAAAGGGCAAAAGGCAAAAAATGAGCGGGAGGAATTTGGATTTCATGGCGGCGTTGTGACGAGCGCGGTGAAGGTAGCAGACGAGCGCGCGCGGTTCAAACGGAGTTTGGTTGCTGCCACGTCCGCACCAAATCGGGAAACCGACACGCCTCGCACACGGCGTTGGAGTGTTCACAGAAATCTCGCACCACTTGCAGCAAGCCTTGTTGTGCCGCCGCCGTCGCGAACACGCCGCGACCCGCACCGCCGAGCAAACGCTGTCGCGCCAACTTCAGCACGGCGTTGTCTTCCGCCGCTGGCCATGCGAAATAATTTTGTTCCAGTGCGCGCAAGAATTTTTCATTGCGCCCCTCGTTTGCGCGCGCCCAGAGCCACGGCAAAACCACGTTGATGCCCAAGTCCGTCACACGCGTGGCGCCGAGCAGCGGCTGCGGTTTTTTCATGCGCGCGGATTTGAGCGTCCAATGCCACGACCAAAATTCGTCGCGCTCGATTTGAAAAATTTCTAGCAGGGAATGGAGCGCGGCTGTGTGCGTAGCACCAGCCGCGGTCACGTCAATTTTGACAGAGCTCCACCGCTCCACCCGCGCCACCAAATCTCCGCGCGCCAGCCAGTGCGCCGCGAGCGCGAGCCGCCGCGTGGGATGATTGGCTGGGCGCAGGCCGTTGAATTTCCAAACCGCGCGCGGCAGCGTGACCTCCGCAAATTTGTCTCGCTCGCGCCACCACAAATCCCAGACGCGTTTCAGAAAATCATCCGTGCTGCTTTGCGCTCGCGTCAGTTCGTCCGGCAACAAGCCGCCCGCGCCCAGCAACCGCGCTTGCCATTCCAACGGCGAAAGTTTTTTGCCCGCGCCGAGCGCGCCGCGCAATTCCGCCAGCCGCAGCATCGGCCACACGTTTTGCTTGTAGCCCAGCGCGCGAAACAAACCTTCCCACAGTGCTTGCTCCCAGCCCTCGTGCCGGGCGCGCGCGGCGAACCATGCCGCCTTGCCGCGCAGTCGCACGAGCGCGGCTTGCCGCAACAGCGCGAGCAAACTCTCGCCGCTCAATTCGCGCAACGGCGCGCAGCAGCGTCCGCGAAAAGTTTCGGGCAACGACTCCGCGCTCTCGCCGCCGAGCCACGCGTCCAGTTCCGCGAGCGGGGCGTCGAGCAAGTTTTGTAAAGACAAAGTTGGGAGTTCCGCCTTCAGGCGGTTCGGCTCGGCTGACTCCGTTCGCCCCGAATCGCCTGAAGGCGGAACTCCGAGCGGGAGATTCGCACGCGTATTTTCCCAGACGACGTGCAGCAAAACGTTTTTGAAATTTGGATTCACGTCATGCCCGTGTGCGCGCCAGCCGCTGAGTTGCAGATCAATCTCCACGTCGCCTGCGCGCGGCGGTTCATCGCCGAACTGCACGACCGCGCCGCGAAAATCCGGCCCCGCCTCGAAGTTGCAGAAGCCCGGATGCAGCACGCGCAGCGCGCGTCCGTCCGCCATGACCAGTGCGCCGCGCCGCAGCCGCTGATGCTGCCAGATGGCTTGCAACAGTTTTTCCGGCGGCGCGCTCGCGCCCTCGCGCAAGGTGGACGCGCAGCCTGCGCGCACCCGCCAGTCGGTGTAAAAATTCGAGGGCGGGTTCACGCGGAGGTTTTGCGCGGACAGCTTTGCAAAGTCAAGCGCGGCGGTTAAGCTGCGAACTGAAATTGGTAGGGCATCGCGGCAGCGACGCCCTACCGCCCACAACGAAATTGAACATTTTTTTGGTTCCACCGTCCTAGACCTATGCGTTTCTTGAAAATTATTTTGCCGGTGTTCGCCGCGCTGCTCGTCGCCGTCCTCGTGCGCGCGCAGGCAGACGCGCCGCTCAAACTCAACTTCCAGCCCGCGCCGGAAATTTTCGTGCCGACGAACGATGTGCGCCGCGATGCCGCAGTCGCTGCCATCGAACGCGCGTTGCCGAGCGTCGTCAACGTCGCTACCGAATCACTCGTGCGCGTGCGCGATTCTTACGATCCCATGTTCCAGCAGTTTCTTGATCAAGTCTACGGACCGGAGTTGCCACAAAAAGCTTTGAGCATCGGCTCCGGTGTCATCATTGACGAAGACGGTTATCTGCTCACCAACGACCACGTCGTGCGCCGCGCGAACAAAATCCAAATCCAACTCGCGAGCCACACCAGCGAAGCCTACAACGCCACCGTCATCGCCCGCGACGCCACCAAAGACATCGCGTTGCTGAAAATCCTCGCGCCGCCGGGAACGAAATTCACCGCTATCAAGTTTGCGCCTGACGACGATTTGTTGCTCGGCGAGACCGTCATGGCACTTGGCAATCCGTTCGGCCTTGGCGGCTCTGTGAGTCGCGGCATCATCAGCGCGAAGACGCGTGAAGTCACTGTGGACAGTGGCGGCGCGGCGCTCAAACTCATTTGTCTTCAAACCGACGCCGCGATCAATCCCGGCAACTCTGGCGGCCCGCTCGTGAATCTCCACGGGGAACTCGTCGGCCTCAACTCCGCCATTCGCGCCGACGCGCAAGGCATCAGCTTCGCGATTCCCGCGCGGCAAATTAACGAAGCGCTCGCCGTCACGCTCACGCCGGAAGCCGTGCGGCAACTCTGGTTCGGCGCGCGCGTCAAAGCCGGGGCTGGTCCGCTCACGGTCACGTCGGTGGATGTCGGCAGCCCCGCAGCGTTGGGCGGACTCAAAGCGGGCGACACCATTTTGCAAGTCAACGGCCGGACCCCGCGCAGCTTCATCGCGTTCAACGAAATTTTTTCCGACATCACGCAGTCCAACGTCACGTTCACCGTCGTGCGCGCGGGCGAGGAGAAAAAAGTGAACGTGCGACTCATCGTGGAAAAAGATTTTTTCAACGCCGCGCTCGTGCAAAAGCGGCTGGGACTCTCGCTCCAAGAAATCACGCCC
>JBJOPC010000381.1:0-19062 GCA_046050965.1 Verrucomicrobiota bacterium
AAATTTCATAATCGCGGAGTGTTGCTTCTGGCCGAGCAGACGACGAGGCACGCAGAGAAGTTACGCTGTTCTATCACGCGCGCGTCCACGAAATGCGCCGAGAAAATAAATCAGCACCGCCGCGCAACTCACGGCGAGCGCGCCCCAAAAGAGCGGCCAGTTTGTCACAGAATTTTCCGTGCAGTGTGCGAACCACCAGCCCGTGCCGAGGAAGCCCAGTAGATTACCCACGCCGCCGTTCACGAGCGAGAGCAACGCCTGCGCGCGGGCGCGCCACGCGGGTTCTACGCGCTCGTTGACGTAGATTTGCGCGGTCGCGTAGACGAGCGTGTAGCTGCAACCGTGCAGTGCAATGCCCGCGAGCAGCCACGCCGCGCCGCCGAGCGCGCAGAAAATGTAGCGCAACACCGCGAATACCAACCCGGCGGTGAGAATCCATTTCAACCGCACGCGGAACAGTAACGCGCCGAGCGAAAACATGGCGACGATTTCCGTCGGTTGCGCGAGTGACATCCATGCGGAGGAATGTTTGAAACTGGCGTCGGTCAGGTTCGCCGTCGTGTGCGCGTAGAACGCGGCCAGCGGAATTGCCAGCAGCGACGTGGTGACGAAGACGACGCGATGGTCGGGGTTTTTTAGCAGCGTGAGCGCGTCGAGGCCGAGGCGTTGCTGCCACGAAAGTTTTTCCGTGGACGCAGGCGGCGCGGTTTGCGGCAGCAGTAGCGTGAAGCCAGACAGCGCGAGCCAGAGCGCGGCTCCGGCAAAGCCCGCGACGACGGACGCGTCGGCGGCGAGCGCGCTGATGAGCCAACAGCCAGCCATCCAGCCGATGGTTCCCATGGCGCGGATAGGACCGAAGTCGCGGCGCGGATTTTCCACGGTGGTCATCACGAGCGCGCTCGAGATGCTCGTGGTGGGCGAGGAACAAAACGCGTGGACTTGAATGAGTGCGAGGACGAGCCATTGATTCCAGCCGCGAAAAATGGCAAGGCTGCACAGCGTCATCGTGCAGGCGGTGGCAAACGCGAGCCAGCGCAGCACGCGCGCGGGCGCGACGTGGCGGTCGGCCATCGCACCAAAAAAAAGCGGCGTGACGAACGCGGCGAGCGCGGCAGTAGCGAAGGCGAACGGCTGGATTTTTGCCAGCCCGTGCGTTTTCAAAACGAGCGTGAGCGGAACCATCCACGCGGCGAGCGCCATCCATTGCACGAAAAACAAAATGCCCAGCTCGTAGAACGCGAGTTGGTGTTTGGGTTTTTGCATGGCGGACATGGCTGGCTAAAAAGTTTGAACGCAGCGGAGATGCCAGCCGTTCTCCCTCTCCCCGGCCCTCTCCCGCTGGGAGAGGGAGTTGGTCACGCCACGCAACGAACTACGCTGCGGACACGGTTGTTCGAGCACGGCGTCACGCATAGAAATCTTGCGCGAGGGTGGCGTTGAGCTGGTGGACGGCGAGTTGCAAATCGGCGAGGGCGTCGAAGTGTTCGGGCGCGAGCTGGCCGCGCTCGGCGGCGCGCTGCACGGTTTGGAAGCGTTGGCTCAACGGCAGTTTTTTATTATCTGGCCAAACTAAATTTGACTCAAACATTTCAAGCAACGCGGTGACTTGCGCGGCGAGTTTTTTGGCAGCGCGGATTTTTTTGAGCGCGGCGGGGTCGGAAATTTTGCCGGCAACCACGCCGAGCAATTGTTTGCATTCAAACTTCCGGCAACGCGCGGGGCGGTCGGTGTAGAGCGCGCATTTGCAGTCGCTGGGATTAAACGCCGGGCAAGGCTGGGCGACGCGCGCGCCGAATTTTTTGAAGAGCGCCGAGGCATCGGCGCGTTCGCGGCGCACGTCGGCGAAGAGGACGCCGTTGCAACAAAGGCCGCATTGGAGGCAGAGCTTTTCCACGGTCAGGAGCCGACGCGGACGCGATAGAGTCGTTGTGGAATGTTGGTGGTGTTATTGGTGTAGAAAAAACTCGCGTTGGTGGTGGTGAAAATGTTTGTCCAGCCGGTGAAGTTGGTGGTGGCTTGAAGAACGTAGGTGCGGTTGGTTTCGCCAGTGACTTGGAGGCGCGTGAGTTGGTTGGTGCGGTTGAGGAAGGTGAGTTGCGGCGCGGCGGGCGCGGCGCGGGTGGTGAGGTTAAATTTTGTGTCAATCGCGAGCGCCGGAACGCCGAAGCTGTAATTGGTAACCGCGTTACCAGCGAAGTGAGTGATGGTGAGATGGCCGGTGAGGTTCGTGCCGGCGGGCAACGTGTAGGCGGGGATGGTGACGAAGGTGTTGGTTCCGTTGAGCGCGTTGGAAGTGCCGACGGTGGGCGAGTAATAAATGACGTTGGTCCCAACGAGGAGATTGACGGAGAAAATGTCATTGGAAGTGGCGGCGTAGGTGGTGGTGGCGAGATTATTCCAGCGCAGCGTGAATGGCAGCGTGTGATCTACGCTTTGCGCGGCGGTCCAGTTGGTGAGTTGCGGAACGGGCGTGTAGCCGATGCCGGTCGCATAGCTCAAGGTTTGGACATGGGTTCCATCGTTGGTGGATTTGAGGATGAAGTTATAACTGTAGGCCACGGGGCCAAGGCTGGCGGGAAACGCCGTCTCGAGCGCGGTTTGACTGTTGAAGAATTGCTCATAACGCCAGACGTAGCTGTCGGCGTTGGTCATCGCGTAGCTCACCGCGTTCTGACGGTTAAAGCTGACGTTGGTGACCGCGTATTGGTTGGTGCTTAACACCAGTGCCTCGAACGCGAAGCTGTTGGACGACGGCGCGGCATAGGTGTTCGTGCTGGTCTGATTGAAGAACGCCACTTTTTCAATGGCGTAAAAACTCACATCAATCGCGCGCGCGGCGGCAGCGAGCGTGAGCGCCAAAACAAGGAGCGAAATAATTTTGCGGCAACGCGACATGGCGACAACGTAGCACGGCGGCGCGGACGGCGACAACGCTGGTTTGCGGTAAAAATAATTTCAGCGGCGGCGTTTTTGGAAGCGGTTGCCGCCGCTGGATTTAATCAGCGGGCGTGACGCGGTGGAAAACTGGGAGCCAGAGGTTTGGAACATCGCGGGCTTGGCTGCGGACGGACGCTCATCAGTGTGCTTGGGTTTGGCAGGACGGTTCTCCGGCGGGCGGGAATTTTTCCCCGGCGAGCGCTGCGTCGAACGCGCGGCGGGCGCGCGATGGGACTGCGGGCGCGGGTCGTAGGGGCGGGCGACTTTTGGTTTTGTTTCGCGCCGTTCGACGGCGAGGCGGAAGTCCACTTGCTTCTTGGCGGAATCCACTTTGGCAACTTGCACGGTGAGCTTGTCGCCGAGCCGAATCGTGCGGCGAGTGCGGCGACCAACCAAGTTGCGGCGCATCTCGTCGAAAATATAAAAGTCGTCCTCAATCGTGGACAACGGCACGAGGCCGCTCATCGCCAGGCCGCTCACGTCCACGAAGAAACCGAAGTTGCGCACGTCGGTCACGAGCGCGGGATATTTTATCGGCTCGCCGGATTCGAGTTGCGCGCGCAGAAAGGCGAACAACTTCACGTCTTTGCTGTCGCGCTCGGCGTCGGCGGAATTTCTTTCGGTCACGGAAATGTGGTCGGCGATTTCCTTGAGCGCGGCGGCGGTCGCCGGATTTTTATCGAACAGCGCACGATGCACCACGAGATCGGCGTAGCGGCGGATGGGCGAGGTGAAGTGCGTGTATTTTTTCTTGGCGAGTCCGTAGTGGCCGAGCGGTTCGGTGGAGTAACACGCGCGCTTGAGCGACTTGAGGAAGCCAATCTTGAGCGCCGCACCGATGGGCAACGTGCCGAGCTTGGCGAGCAATTGCTGCACGGCGGCGGGTTGGGCGAGGTTGCCGCACGGGACGTGATGCGCCAAAACTTCCTGCCGATAATCGTTCAAACGCCGCGCGTCCGGCTCTTCGTGAACGCGGTAGACGGCGGGCGTCCGCAAGCTCATCAAGCGCGTGGCGACGGCTTCGTTCGCGAGCAACATGAATTCTTCAATGAGTTGGTGCGACTCGTCGTTCTCATTTTTTTCGATACGAAGAATTTTCCCTTGTTCATCCAAGCGGATTTTGGTTTCGGGAAAATCCAAGTCGAGCGAACCGTTTTTGAAACGCGCGCGGCGGATTTTTTGCGCAAGCGCGTGGGCGTCGTGCAGCATCTGTTCGATGGGGTCGGCGGTGGGCGCGCGGCGCAAAATCTCCAGCACCTGCGCGTAGGCAAAACGCTTTTGCGAATGGATGACGGCGGCGTGAAACTTCGTGCCGAGAATGCGGCCATCGTTCGCGATGAGAAACTCCACGCACTTGGTCAGCCGATCCACGTTGGGTTTGAGCGAACAGAGTTCGTTGCTCAACGCTTCGGGCAGCATGGGAATCACGCGGTCCACGAGGTAAGTGGAATTACCGCGCTCGCTCGCCTCGGTGTCGAGTGCCGTGCCGGGCTTGACGTAGTGCGATACGTCGGCGATGTGCACCCACAAACGCCATTGCTCCGGCGAGATTTTTTCCAAGCAAATCGCGTCATCGAAATCTTTCGCGTCGTCCGGGTCAATCGTCACAACGCGGTGCGCGCGGCAGTCGAGGCGGTCGGCCAAATCTTTTTCGGAAACCACCGAGCCGACGGCGTGCGCCTCGGCGAGGACGGCGCTGGGAAAATGCAGCGGCAAATTATATTGGCGCAGCACGGACAACATATCCACGCCCTCGGCGTCAGGCGCGCCAAGCACTTCCACAATTTCGCCTTCGGGATTGGAATTGCGCCACTCCCACTCGCGCAACTCGACCACGACTTTGTCGCCCACGCGCGCGGGACGACCCACATCTTTCGCGGGCGGCACGAGAATGTCGTGCGGGATGCGCGGGTCGTCCGGCGTGACGTAAAACGACGCGCGACTCTGCTGCAACGTGCCGACAATCTGCGTGCGCTTGCGTTCGAGCACGCGCATGACCGTGCCGGTGTCTTGGTCGCCGTCGCGGAAATTTCTGCGGCGCGCGGTGCGGCGCACCAGCACACGATCTTCGTGCAACGCCGTGCCAGTGGCATTTTCGGCGATGGCGATTTCGGGAATCGTGGCGTCGTCGGGTGCGAGAAAACCTTTGCCCGCGCGGTTCATGCGGATGCGACCGGGAATCAAATCGGCGTCGCTCGCGAGCGCGAAGCGGGAGTTTTTGATGAGCGCGATCTTGCCGTCGCGTTCCAGTTTGCGGAGCGCGCGGCTGAATTCCGGCTCCTGTTCGGGCGTCACGCGCAAATGGCGTTGCAGGTTTTCCGCGCTCAAGGGGACGTAATCTTTTTCCGCCAGCAGACTCAAAAGCTTTTGCTCCATGGCGCGAGCATGGACGCGAATCAACGGCGGGGCAATCCTAGCTTGACCAGTTCGCCAAGCTGACGTTCCCACACCGCGCCATCGAGCGGTAACTCCACGGTTTGGCCGAGCAGCGACGAGTGAACCATCGCGTTCGCCAACTCGACGGAGTGGATTCCCTCCGCGCCGGGCGCGAGCAGCGGGGTGCCGTCGAGGATGGCGTCCACGAAATTTTGCGCCAGCGCGGCGTGCGCGCTGGGTGCGTCGGCGATGGAAAAAGTTTCCACCATCACGGCAGGTTTGGTGAAACCTTCCTTGGCCGTGCGGCTGAACTCGTGGGCGTCGGTGGCGTTGCGCGTGAACGTGAGTTGATTATTTTCCCAGACGATTTTGCCGAGTGAGCCGACAAGTTCGAGGCGGTTTGTGCCGGGGGCTTCGCCGGTGCAGGTGATGAATGTGCCGGTCACACCGTTGGCCCATTCGAGATACGCGGTCACGTCGTCTTCGACTTCGATGGAATGAAATTTTCCGAGTTGGCAAAAGCCGCGCACGCGCGTGGGCTGGCCGACGAGCCACGCGAGCATATCGAGATTGTGCAAGGCTTGGTTGAGTAACACGCCGCCGCCCTCGCCGCGCCACGTCGCGCGCCAACCGCCGCTGGCGTAGTAGGCGTGGGTGCGAAACCAATCGGTGGTAATCCAGTTCACGCGGGTGAGTTGGCCGAGCGCGCCGCTGCGGAGGAGTGCGCGGATTTTTTGGAACGCTGGCTCAGCGCGTTTCTGAAACATCCCAGCGAAGACGAGCGCGGGAGTTTTGGCGTGAGCGGCAATTAATTTTTCTGCGTCGGCTTTGTGCGCGGCGATGGGTTTTTCAACGAGCAGATGTAAACCGTTTTCCAACGCCGCCATCCCAAGCGCGAGGTGCGAGTAGTGCGGCGTGGCGACGAGGACGGCGTCCACGCAGCGGGCGCGAAGCAATTCCTCGCCGCTGGCGAATACGCGTTCGCACAACGGCGTAAACTCCGCTTGCTTGGCGGGCGACGCGGTGGCGACGGCGGTAAGCGTGGCGCGGGCAACCTGACCGGACAAAAAGTTGTGCGCGTGTTGCCGCCCGATGTTGCCGAGGCCGACAATTCCAACGCGGAGTTTTGGCATCGGAAATTTTTACCCACGGAGGACACGGATGACACGGATAAAAACGGAAATTGACTTGAACTGGCCGCACAAAAATCGTCTTTAATGCGCCCACGCGCATGAGCCAAACGACCGGAAATAATCTGCAAACGCACACACTGGCTAATGGCCGGACGGTGTTCCATCTGAACGAATACGAGACGGAATTTCTCTACAAAGAATTGTTCACGGAGCGCGTGTATCTCAAGCACGGCATCCAGTTGACGCGCAATTCGGTGGTGGTGGACGTAGGCGCGAACATCGGTTTGCTTGCGGTGTTTTTGCAGCAAGAATTTCCCGGCATCCGGCTGGTGCTGGTGGAGCCATCGCCGGTGCTCGGCGAAATCATCCGGGCGAATATCGCGGCGTGTGGGGCGAACGCGGTGCTGGTTCCCGCCGGTTTGGCAGACACGCGCAAGACGGCGGAGTTCACGTTTTACGCGGGCTACTCAATCATCTCGGGCTTCAAAGCGGACCTGACGAAGGACGCGGAATTTCTGCGCGGCGGCATCAACAATCAGTTGAGCCGGACGAAACTTTCGCCGGAGCGCAAAGCGGAGTTCGTGGAGTCACTAATGGAAGGCAAGCTGGAGAATCCGCAGAAGTTCACGGCGCAGTTGATAAGTTTCAATGACCTCGTGACGGAGCAAAAACTGGCGCGCGTGGATTTGCTGAAGATTGACGCGGAAGGTTGCGAGTTGGAAATCCTCCACGGCATCGGTGCGACGAACTGGCCGAAGATTCAGCAGGTCGTAATGGAAGTGCACGAGGCGCAGGGCTTCCGCGTGGGCGAGGTGGTGACGCTGCTGGAGGCGCAAGGTTTCAACGTGGTGGTGGAGCAGGAGGAAGTTTTCCACGCGACGGGCATCTACAATCTCTACGCACGGCGGCGCTGATGGCTTGCGGCTTGAACCGCGCGGGCGCGCCCGTTACGCTGCGTCACCCGTGAATTCACTTGGTCGCCGGGAATTTTCCCGCGCCGAACCGACCTGACCCACGCGCATATTTTTATGACCAGACCAGCAATCAGCGAAAAATTGACGGGCGTGTTCCGCGAAGTGTTCGAGGACGGCAGCCTCGTCATCCACGACGCGATGACGGCGAAGGACGTGAAGCGGTGGGATTCCGTCTCGCACATTGACATGATTTGCGCGGTGGAAAACGTCTTCCATATCCGCCTCACGACGCGGCAAGTCGCCGGGCTGAAAACCGTGGGCGAACTCATCTCGCTCGTCGAGGAAAAGACCGCCGCCGTCTGACGCCGGTTCGTTATGCTGTTCAACAGCCTCAACTTTGCGCTGTTCCTCGCGGTCACCTACGCGCTGTTCCTGCTCACGCCCGCGCGGGGCAAAGCGTGGCTGCTGCTCGGGGCTTCGTTCTTCTTTTATGGCTGCTCCTCGGTGCGCGCGGCGGTGACGCTGGCGATTATTTCGCTCCTCTGCTTCTGGGGCGGCGCGTGGTTGCAACGCGCGGAGAACACCCCGCGCCGTCAACTGTTCCGCCTGACCGCGCTGCTGACGTTGCTCGGCGCGCTGCTGGTCTATTTCAAGTTCGTGCCGCTGCTCGCGGAGCAACTGCGCGCCTTCACCGCGGGCGCGCCAACGGGGCGCGTGGATTTTTTTCTGCTGTTCGTGCCGGTGGGTTATTCCTACTACCTCTTTCAAGGCATCGGCTACCTCGTGGACATTTACTGGGGCAAACCGCCGGCGAAAAGTGGCCGCGATTTTTTGCTGTTCATGGCGTTCTTCCCGAAAGTGATGATGGGACCCATCGAACGCGGCGACCGCCGGTTGCCACAGCTGGAACAATTAAAAAACTTCCGCTTCGACTACGACCGTTTCCGCGAAGGCTGCCTGCTGTTCGGCTGGGGCTTGTTCAAAAAACTCGTCGTGGCGGAACGGCTGGCGATGTTTGTGAACGAGCTTTACCGCAACCCGTCCGACACGCCCGGCTTGCCGGTGGCGCTCGCGATGGTGGCGTTCACGTTCCAACTCTACAGCGATTTTTCGGGCTACACCGACATGGCGCTGGGCGTGGGCAAGCTGTTCGGACTGGAACTGACGCCGAACTTTGACCGCCCGTTCACGGCGACGACCATCCAAGATTTCTGGCGGCGCTGGCACATGAGCTTCAGCAGTTGGATTGGCGATTACATTTTTCTACCGCTGCGGATGAGTTTTCGGAAAGCAGGCAAACTCGGTTTGCTCGCGGCCATTCTCCTCACGTTTTTTCTCGTAGGTGTGTGGCATGGGACGGGGTGGGCGTTTGCAATATTTGGGTTGCTGCAAGGGATTTACATGGCGGGCTCGACGTTCACGCTGGCGGCGCGCAACACCTTCTGGGAACAACGCGGGCAACGGAACAAACTCTGGCTCGTCACCGCGCGCCGCGTCGTCACATTCGGCATGGTCACGCTCTCGCTCGTGTTCTTCCGGGCGGATACCATCCCGGAGGCGTTCGCGATTTTGAAAGCGGTTGGCACGCCCACGAATTTTCACGCCGAACTGCTGGGGTATACGGCGCGGTCAGCCTTGCGGCTCGCGGTGGTCGCGGTTTTGTTCATGGAAATCGCCGAATATTTTCTTCGCTCCACGCCCACGCCGTTCGCCCGGTTACTGGCGCGTCCGCTCTGGCAACGCTGGGCGGCTTACCTGCTCGTGCTGGTCGGCATCCTCGCGGGCGGCGTGTTCGCGGGCGCGCAGCGGTTTATCTATTTTGCGTTTTGATTTATGCCGAGCCGCGAACCCTTGAACGACTACACCCGCCGCAAGTTGCGCGCGGCCGTCGGCTTCGTGCTCGTCGCGGGCCTCGTGCTCGAAGCGGCGGTGCGCGTCATCTGCCGCCACGACGCCGACGGCAACCGCTGGTTCGGCGCGGTGCGGCTCAAGCCGTATCGTCTGCCCGCACAGCGCGCCGCCAAACTCGTCCGCGAATACGCAACGGCCACGAATCGCAAACTGAAATACGACCCGGACATCGGCTGGCTGCCGCAACCCTCCGCGAACGGCAACAACGCCCAAAGTTTTTACTGCACCGCGACGAATGTCTCGCTCGCGCCCGCGACGAACAAGCTGCGCATCGCCATTTTCGGCGCGTCCTACGCCGCCGGAAGTTACGACCACGGTTGGTGGCGAGCGCTGGAAAAGTCGTTGAACAACGCGGGTGTGCCGACGGAAGTTTTGAATTTTGGCTGCGGCGGTTACGCGATGGATCAGGCATTCCTGCGCTGGCGCAAAGACGGCGCGACTTACCAACCGCACGTCGTCCTCTTCGGCTTCACGCGGCAGAATGGTGAAAATAATCTGAACCTCCTGCGCCTCGTCGCTGACCCGGAATCCGGTATTCCGTTTATGAAGCCGCGCTTTCTGCTCGCGCACGACCAACTCGTCCTCACGAACGCGCCCACACCCGCGCCCGCCGCGTTGCCGGAAATCGTCGCGCATTTCCGCAACTGGCCGCTTGCCGCGCACGAGGAACATTTTGCGCCCGCAGATTTCGCCACGCCACTCTGGCGCCGCAGCGCGTTGGGCGCGTTGTTCGAGGCGCGCGCGAACGCCGCGCGCGAACGCGAGGCCGACCATTTAACTTACCAGGTGAACGGCGAAGCTGCGCAACTCGCGTTGAAAATTATCGCGCAATTCAAAACCGAAACGGAAAGCAGCGGCAGCCGTTTCTATGTCGTGCATCTGCCGACGGAAGGTGACTTGCGAACTTTCCAAGCTGCGGGGAATTATCCGTTCGCGGATTTGCTCGCCGCCATCCAGCACACCGCGCCCGTCATCCAACCAGAAGCCGCGCTGCTCGCCGCCGCGCACGACCGCAGCCTAGCGCGGTTTTTCTGGGATGGCCATTACATCAACGAGTTCAACCCAGCCATCGGCCAAGCCGTCGCTGACGCGCTGCTCGCGCGCCCGGAAGTCGCTCGTTTTCGCGCGGCGCCTTGAGCGTTGAGCGCGCTCAACCTTTCTTGGAAATCAATCCCAGCACCATGCGCTTGCCGTCGTTGGCGACCATGCCGAGGAAGCGGAACAACCGGCGCACGTTGTTCATGCGCGGCCACGCAGCGAGATTTTCCGCTGTGATTTTTTCCGCCTCGCGCTCGCGTCCCAGTCCGCGCAGGCAATCGGCCATGAGCGCGTGCGCTTGCCGCACTTTGATGTCGGAGAGATTCACGCAATCGAGAAACTCCATCGCTTCGGTGAACTTTTTCTGCGCGACAAACTCCCGCGCGTCCGCGACAAGCCGCGCGACAATTTTCGCCTGATGCAGAAAATGTTTTGGGTGGTAATCCACGCGTTCGTCCCACGTCATTTCCGTGTGCCGCTCTTCTTGGAACACACAGTAGGCGTCCGAGAAAATTTCTTTTTCCTTCGTGAACTGCTGCGCCACGGTTTCGATTTGCGCGAGCGCGGCATCGCGCGCCGGGCCGGCCTGCGGGTGCATGGCGGCGACCAGTTTCCGCGCGGACACCTTCCGTTCCTCCTGCGTGATTTGGTAGAAGCGCGTCCAGAACGCGTGGCTACGCATCCGTTTCGTGCGGCCTTTGCCGCCGATGGGCAACACGTCGAACGGCAACTTCGCGCAACGCCCGGCCATGCGCGCGATTTCGTCCACCCATTTGTCGTCGAACCAATACGGAAAATATCCGGGATAAACATTATCCAGCGCGGCGATCCAGCCGCCCCCGAAAATCGGATACGTCGCTTGGTCAGCCGTGTTCGGGTCGTGCGGGAACGCGAGCAGGATGCCGTCGGGATATTTGTCGTATTCACGGCGCACGATCTCGTCCCAGCCGCGCGTGGCAATGCGCGCGTCGTCTACGATGGTCACATAAACTTGCGAGTTGCGGCCGCTCGCCTTCCACAGCGCCTGATGCGTCTGGCCGAGGCCGCCGGGTTGCGGGCCGATGTGCCAATGCACGGGCAGGCCGGGGTCGGGGAAAATTTTCTTCGCGATGGCGTCGCGCATCACTGTGTCGTCGTCGTCCACGTAGAGCCAGATGTCCGTCAGATTTTTTTGCGCGGTCATTTCGCCGAGCGATTTGAAAAACTCCATCAACATCTCCGGACGTCCGCGTGTGGCGACGATGATGGAAACTTGGCCGGGCTTGATTTGAATCGGGGCGTTCATGTCCGTGAAGCGTAAGTTGGAAACTAGCCACGGACAATTTGAAACTCGCGCCACACTCGCCTAGACTCGCGCGCATGAAAAAATCCCTCGCCCTCGCCGCGCTCACCGCCTGCCTTCACGCCCACGCGGAAACGTTCCCGCTCTGGACCAACACCGCGCCCGGTGCGCTTGGCACAAACGCCCAAGACATTCCCACGCTCACCGTTTTTCTGCCGCCACACATTGACACCAACCAGCCCGTTGCCGCCATGCTCATCTGCCCCGGCGGCGGCTACTCGCACCTCGCCACGAAACACGAAGGCGATTTTTATGCGCGCTGGCTCAACGACCAAGGCATCGCCGCCTTCGTCCTGAAATATCGGCTCGGCTCCAGCGGTTACCGGCATCCCGTCATGCTCCAAGACGCCGCGCGCGCACTCCGCACCATCCGCGCCCGCGCGAGCGAGTGGAGCGTGGATACGAGGCGCGTGGGCGTCATCGGCTCCTCCGCTGGCGGACACCTCGCGGCCACGCTGCTCACGCACGGCGACGACGGCGACGAAAAATCCGCCGACCGGATCGAGCAACAAAGTTCCCGCCTCGACCTCGCCGTGCTGTGCTATCCCGTGGTCACGCTCACCGAACCGTTTTTGCACAAAGGTTCGCGGAATTATTTAATTGGCTCCAACGCTGCGCCCGAACTCGTGCTCGAACTCTCCGCTGAAACGCAGATTAAAAAAAGTTCACCGCCCGTCTTCATCTGGCACACCGCCGATGACAAAACCGTGCCAGTGGAAAATTCCCTGCAGCTCGCCGGGGCGCTGCGTCACGCCGGGGTGTCGGTAGAACTCCACATCTATGAACACGGCAACCACGGCCAAGGTCTCGGCTTCCACGACGCCTACGAGCCGGAAAAACTGTTGCCGTGGACACGCGAGTGCAGCGCGTGGCTCAAGACGCGCGGCTTTGTGAAATAATTCCAGACACCCGCGCTCCGTGAGGCGCGCAGGGTTTTTCGGGTTTCCCTCTCCTAGGGGAGAGGGAGAAAGAAGCACGCCGCCGAGGCTACTTCCGTCAAAGGCATAAGCTCACTTCTTTTCTGGCCGCAGCTTTTCTTGATACCAGCTGCCAAATTTTCAACTCCGTTTGCCTAAAGCCAACGCGCTAATCCCGAAGCCCGGCTTGACCCGAAGCGCGACTGTGCGAAACTCTCACCGAACCGTTCCCCTGAAATTTATGAAACAGAAATTTGCGTCTCCGTCGTCCCGTCGTGCGTTCACCCTAATTGAACTGCTCGTCGTCATCGCCATCATCGCCATCTTGGCGGGCTTACTGTTGCCCGCACTGGCGCGCGCCAAGGAGAAAGCCAAGCGCATCCAATGTTTGAATAACCTCAAGCAAATGGGTATCTCCTTCAATATGTTCGCCGGTGACCATGATGACATTATCCCGCGGCTGAAATGGTCCGACACCGGCAGTATTTGGTATCCCTATGAAATGGCGCGTTTCACTGGATCAGGCAATTCACCAACTTTGGATGTCGGATGGGAAGGCATGGGGCAACTCTATTCAAGTAAGCTTTTGCCCGATGGGAAAATTTTCTATTGCGCAAGCAATAACAAAGACGCCACCGATGCCTACAACTACGAACACTACTCCACAGCCCAACACCATTGGCCGTATGGCGTGTTTGACAATACTCCTTCAGGCGGCAATACCTATCTTCGGTCGGGCTACAGCTATTTCCCCCAGAACAAAGAACTGGAGACTACAGCCCAAACAATTCCCGGCGCACCGGCCAGCGTCGGCAGCGTGTTCTTGCCCAAGGTGAATTCCAAAGACACCACCACGACCAGCACCGGCGACGACGGCGCGGCTCAACAAATCAAGAGTTGGAACGTGGTCACTGTGATGAAAGAAACCGAGCTTAACATGGGCAGAGCCATCATTTCGGACAACCTTGCCAACAGCGCGAATATCTATCACAGAAACCGAGGCAAAGTCGAAGGGTTGAACGCCCTTTTCCCTGACGGACATGTCCGTTGGCAGAACGCCCAGGCAAAAAAAACCTTGTTCGATGCGAGCGGCGTTTGGGCAGCGATTGACGCTGGCACTGCCCCTTCAGCGCAAATTGACATCCGCTACTTGATGTATTCTTGGGAACCTTGAGTTGACCCTTTTTAAAACCGCCGCCGTCCATCCGGACTGCGGCGGTTTTTTCTTTGCCGCCACTGCCGTCTTGAGTTTCCCCGCCCGTCCCGTCATCCTCCGCGCCGATATGTGGCAACTCAATCGCCTGTCCTTTTGGCTGGCTCTGCTGTTTCTGACCGCGCCAGTGAGCGCGGTCTTTGCGCGTCTGGAAGCCGTCGAAGTCACGCTCGACTACATCGCCAAAAAAGCCGAGGAGCGCGCGGCCAAACCGTTCCACTCGCCCCGCGCCGATTTGCCCGCCGTGCTGCGCGCGGACAAGTTGAACTACGATATGTATCGTGAGATTGAGTTCCGCCACGACAACGCGCTGTGGGCGGCGGAAGGCTTGCCGTTCCGCGTGGAATTTTTCCATCCCGGCTATCTCTACGAAGAGCCGGTGCAGCTCCATGAGTTCACCCTCACGCACACGCAGCCGATTCGGTTCGCGCAGGATTTTTTCAACTACCGCGCCGCGTCCAAAATCCGCAACCAGATTCCCAGCGACACCGGTTACGCCGGTTTCCGCCTCGCGAACCAGCTCAACGAACCCGGCAAGTGGGACGAACTCGGCTCGTTCCTCGGCGCGAGTTATTTTCGGATGCTCGGCAAAGGCCAGCGCTACGGACTTTCCGCGCGCGGACTGGCGATTGATTCCGGCGAGACGGATCGCCCCGAAGAATTTCCCATCTTCACTGACTGGTGGCTCGGCAAACCCGCGCGCGACGACGGCTCGCTGCGGCTCTACGCCATCCTCGACAGTGTGAGCGCGTGTGGCGCGTATTCGTTCCTCATCAAGCCCGGCGAAACGACTGTCTGCGAAGTCGAAGCTGTGATGTTCCTCCGTGAAGACGCGAACGTGAAACCCGTGAACGCCAACCGCAAGCCGCTCGTCTCGCTCGGCCTCGCGCCGCTGACTTCGATGTTCTGGTTCGGCAAAAATTCCGAGCGCAAGTTCGACGACTATCGCCCGGAAGTCCACGACAGCGACGGGCTTTTGATTCGTCAGGACAATGGCGAAGTCCTCTGGCGTCCGCTCAACAACGCGAACCAGATGCGCCATCAGCGTTTCGCCACGAAGGGCGTGCGTGGTTTTGGTTTGCTGCAACGCGAGCGCAGCTTCGCGGCCTACCAGGATATTTTTAATTACTACCACCAAGTCCCCAGCGTGTGGGTCGAGCCGCGCGGCAATTGGGGCGAAGGCGACGTCCACCTGCTCGAACTCTCGACGTGGTATGAAGGCCTCGACAACGTCGTCGCGTTCTGGTCGCCGCGCGTGTTGCCCAAGCCGATGCAGCCGTATCGCTTCGCCTACTCGCTCTACTGGACGCGGGAAACGGATTTTAAAATTTCCACCACGCTCGCCAACGTCACCGCCACGCGCATCGGGCAGGACGGTCGCAATGAAAAGCGCCGCCACGTCGTGATTGATTTCAACGGCGCGCGGCTCAAATCGCTCGATGAAAAAAATCCGCCACTCGCCATCGCCAGTTGCAGCGAGAACGCGCACATCAGCGAGACGCAGGTTTTCCGCAACCCGATTGACGGCGGCTGGCGCGTGAATCTGAAATTTGAACCGAAGGCCGACAACAAAGACCCCGTTGACCTGCGCTGCACCTTAAAACAAGGAGAGGAGGTTTTGAGCGAAACATGGACGTATCTCTGGAGTCCACCTTAACCGACAAGCCCGGCCAAATGGCGGGTCGCTCGCTCGACGAGTGGAACGCCGCCTACGGCAAAGTCGAAAGTTATTTCCACGCGCTGCGCGTGCGGAACAAAGTTTTGCTTGGCCGGCTCGTCAACCAAGTGTTGCGCCGTGCCGAACGCCGCGCACCTGCCGAGCCGCAACTCTCCGCCACGCAACTCGCCGTGCAAGAAATGGACGCGCTTGTGACTGAATGGTTCACGCAAGTGCTCCAGCATCAGCCGACCGGCAGCGACCATATGCTCTCCACGCGCGGACGCCTCGCGCTGCTGCTCGCCGATATGCCGGGCAAATGGCAGGATCAATTCCTGCGGCCCGGCCCGTGGCCGGAAGAATTCGTGACCGCCATGCGCGAGACGTTCATTCGCTCCGGCCCGGATTTTCAATTGTCGCAGATGTCGCCGCGCCCGCTCGACCTCGGTCCGATCGCCACGCTCACCAACTTCACGCGCCTGTCCTACGCGAAGATGGTCGTCGTGTGGCTGCTCTTCGGCGCAATCCTCATCGCGCTGTTCAAGCTCACGCACTGATGAACGACATCACCGAAAAATCTTCCGTAAAAATCACCCCGCTCATGGCGCGGCGGCGCGGGTTGCGCGTGTTCGTGTTCTTTTCCACAGCGGTGCTGCTCACCGGCTTCGTCTCGCTGCTGTTCGCGGATTTGCTCTGGCGCACGGGTTGGTCTATGTCGCGCACGGTGTTGCTCGTGTTGTTCGTGATTCTATTTTTGCTCGCGGCGATTGGCTGTGTGCATGGCGTGTTCGGCTTTCTCGCACGGCTGCTGGGCGACTCGCGCACCATCACGCAGTTGAAAGAATTTCGTGAGCAGGACATTTCCGGCACGAGCACCGCGATTGTATTTCCGGTCTACAACGAAGATTCCGCCCGCGTCTGCGAGGGCCTGCGCGCGACTTACGAATCCATCGAACGCACCGGCCAGCTTGCGCGCTTCGACTTCTTCATCTTGAGCGACTCCACGAACCCCGACAAATGGATCGAGGAAGAACGTCGTTGGTGCGAACTCGTGCGCGACTTGAACGCGCTCGGCAAAATCTACTATCGCCGCCGCGTGGACAACGAGGGCAAGAAGTCCGGCAACATCCGCGACTTCCTCAACAACTGGGGTCGCCGCTATCGCTATTTCATCTGCTGCGACGCCGACAGCATCATGCGCGGCGACACCGTCGTCAGCCTTGTGCAGCTCATGGAAGCGCATCCCGGCGTCGGCCTCATCCAGACCGTGCCCGCGCTCATCAACGCGCAATCACTGTTCGGCCGCATCCAGCAATTCGCCAATCGCCTCTACGCGCCTATTTTCATTTCGGGTCTGAATTTTTGGGCGCAAGGTTTCGGAAATTACTGGGGCCACAACGCCATCATCCGCACCGAGGCGTTCATGAACAACTGCGATTTGCCGCAACTGCCCGGACGCAAACCTTTCGGCGGCCAAATCTTGAGCCACGACTTTGTCGAAGCCGCGCTCATGCTCAAAGAGAATTGGCAAGTCTGGCTCGCGCACGACCTCGACGGCAGTTACGAAGAAGCGCCGCAGGATTTGATAACGAACGCCCAGCGCGACCGTCGTTGGTGTCAGGGAAATTTGCAGCACGGCATGGTGCTGTTCGCGCGCGGCCTGCGCTCGACGAGCCGGATGCATTTGCTCATGGGAATTTTCGGCTACCTCGCCAGCCCGCTGTGGCTGCTGTTCATGCTGACTTACGTTTGGATTCGCCTGTTCTGGGAATACACCAACCTCTCGCTCATCCCCACCGGCAGCCAGCTCGCGTGGCTGCAAGACATCAACCCCACCGCGCACGCGTTTTTGCTGTTCGTCATCTGCATGAGCGTGCTGATGCTGCCGAAAATTCTCGCGCTCGTGGATTTGTCCCGCGATTTCAAACGCCAGCGCGAATTCGGTAGCCTTGCCAACGCCATCGTCGGCGCGCTTGCGGAAACCCTTTTCTCCACGCTGCACGCACCGTTGCAAATGCTGTGGCACACGCAATTCGTCATCAGCAATCTCCTCGGCACCTCGGTCAACTGGGTCACGCAACAGCGCAGCGCCGACGGCACGGCGTGGCTCTACGCGCTCCGTAGCCAATGGTGGCAAATGCTCATCGGCGTGGCGTGGGGCGGGGCGATTTTCTGGTTCGACCGCTCGGCATTCTGGTGGTTCGCGCCCGTGCTGCTCGGCATGGCGCTCGCCGTGCCGTTGAGCGTGCTGACCAGCCGCGCGAATCTCGGTGAGCGCGCCCGCGATGCTGGGCTTTTTCTCACGCCCGAAGAAACGACGCCGCCCATCGAACTCATCTCGCTGCACGACCGCATGACGATGCTGGAGATTCGCGGCGAAGCCGAAGCGCGTCCGCACAATTTCGGCGTCGCCGATGCCGTCCTCGACCCCTACGTCAACGCCATCCACGTCACGCTGCTGCGCGAGAAAAATTTGAATCCGCAATTCGCCGAGTCACTCGCCAAGCTCGGCGTCGGCCAACCGCTCGTGCGTGAACTCGGTGAAAAACTTTTGCGCGAAGGCCCGGAGAAATTGTCTGCCCAAGAAAAACACCTCGTCCTCTGCGACGCCCCCGTGATGCTCTGGCTTCACCACCAAGCGTGGCTGCGGCCGCCCCAAGAACTCGCCTCGTGGTGGCAACCCGCCATCCGCCGCTACGCGCGCGGGTGAGCCACTGGTTTGACTGCATGAAATGAAGGCGAAAGTTTGACGCTTAATTTTTTCGCGCGCACACTTGCCGCGCTCCGATGACTGCTGCTGAATTCAAAAAGAAATGGTCGCGCACCCGACGAGGCCGGATGATCCTCAAAACCCCGCGCTTTTGCCTTCATCCCGCCTGAATGGGGTGAAAACACGGCTTTTTGCCACTTTTTGATGGTTTTTAGGAGTTTTAGACGGTGTTGGAGCTTCTCCAAGGCGTCTTGGAGGGGTTCCAAGCGGTGTTGGAATGGTTCCGAGGAGTGTTGGAACCCTTTCGAGCGGTGACGGAACGGTTCCGAGGAGTCCGGGAGGCGTTCCGAGGCGGTGAGCCGGAGTTCCGAGCAGGTGAGGCGCGGTTCCAAGACGGTCGGCTGGAGTTCCGAGGGAGTCGGCCAAGGTTCCGAGCGAGCGGAGAGAACTTTCCAGCGGCTCCGGCGCGGCCAAAAATCGCCGCGCGACGTCACAAGCGGAAGTTAATCACCGGGTCGCTCGTTTCACCTGCGTTTCTAACCCCGTTCGCCCGGCTTTGAAACTTTACACTTCGGCGCGGCGCGGATAGTTTGACCGACGCTGCGTGGCGCAGTTTTCTGGTTGGACAATTCCTGCCGCTTTCGCCCGCAATCCCATTGAATTTATGAGCCAAAAGTCTGTCACCGAATCCAAGTCCAAAGCCTCCCGCGTCGCGCCGAAGTATCCCGGCATCCGCGTCACCTGCAACGGCAACCAGCTCGTCGCGCAATGGGTGGAAACGCGCATCACCGACGGCGGCATCTACTATCCCATCACGCCCTCGACCGAAGGCGGCGAAATTTATCAATCGTCCTACGCGATGGGCGAACTCAACGTCTGGGGCGGCCAGAAAGTCGCCGTCGAGACCGAAGGCG
>JBJOPC010000382.1:0-4504 GCA_046050965.1 Verrucomicrobiota bacterium
CTTGGCCACGGCTTGTTCAATCGCCGCCGCTGCCTCGTTCAATCCAAAGCTGTTTCGCAGCATCATCGCAGACGAGAGAATCTGTGCGATGGGATTGGCGAGGTTTTTTCCGGCAATATCCGGCGCGGTGCCGCCCGCAGGTTCGTAAAAGCCAAAAGTATTCCCACCGCTCGTCGCGCCCAAGCTCGCGCTGGGCAACATGCCGAGCGAACCGCCAAGCGCGGCGGCTTCGTCGCTCAAGATGTCGCCGAACATGTTTTCGCAGAGCATCACGTCGAACTGCGTGGGGCGCAGCACGAGCTGCATCGCGCCGTTGTCTACGAACATGTGTTCGAGCGTGACGTCGGGATAATTCTTGCCGACGCGCGTGACGGTTTCGCGCCAGAGGATGCCGTTCTCCAGCACGTTCGCCTTGTCGATGCTCGTGAGTTTTTTACGGCGCAACTGCGCGGCCTTGAACGCGACGTGTGCGATGCGTTCGATCTCCGGCGTGGTGTAAACCATCGTATCAATCGCGCGGAAATTTCCGCCGCCGATGTCCTCGGTCTTCTTGGGCTGGCCGAAATACATGCCGCCGGTGAGTTCGCGGACGACGAGGATGTCGATGCCATCGCCCTGGCGTTCCTTGGCGAGCGGGCACGCGTGGGCGAGCGCTTTGCTCAAGCGCACGGGGCGCAGGTTGGCGAACAGGCCGAACTCCTTGCGGATGCGCAGCAGCGCGGCGCGCTCGGGGCGTTCCTCCTTGGGAATCGTCGGGTCGCGGTCGGGCAGGCCGACCGAGCCGAAGAGGATTGAATCGGATTTTTTGCAGAGCGCGAGCGTGGCGTCTGGCAGCGCCTTGCCTGCGGCGTCAATGCCCGCCCAGCCCACGGGTGCTTCGGTGATGTTGAGCTGGAAGGAGAAATTTTTTTCCGTGGCGCGGAGAACCTTGATGGCTTCGCGCATGACTTCCGGACCGATGCCGTCGCCGGCGAGCGCTGCGATGTTGAATTGTTTCATGGAGTGGAGTGCGACTGAAAAACGAGTGGTGCACCCAATAGGAGTTGAACCTATAACCTGCTGATCCGTAGTCAGCCGCTCTATCCAATTGAGCTATGGGTGCGCCCAGGTCGGACAGGATAAGTGGCGGGGCGTCCGGTGCAAGCCAATTTCCCGGAGGAACGGGTAGGGAGATGTGCCAGCGGGAGGAATTGAACCTCCGACCAAAGGCTTATGAGTCCTCTGCTCTACCCCTGAGCTACGCTGGCAACCACGCGTGAACGGCGCAGCTTGAGAGTGTTCACAAGTTGACCCCGGCTGTCAAACCGAATGGCGGCGGGAACGCGGTGTTCACAGCTCCCACTTCACGGGCACGGTGAGTTTTTTGCCGAAGCGATTATTGTAAGAAAGCTGCCGGTGCTGCGCGCCGTATTCGTGGACGAGCTTCGTGAGCTTCACGTCGTAGCAGCAATACTCCGCGATCTCCATCATCTTGCCTTCCTTGAACCAGCGCAGCGCTTGCAACCCGTCGCTCGTCTTCTCCAGGCCGAACGTCGCCGACGCGATGGCGTCCAGCGAGAGCCGGTGGTTCAGCGTGTTCTGCAATTCCACCATCAGGTCGAGCGTGGGCAATTGCCGGAAATCAAACGCGGTGTAGCCGTGCAGCACTTCGTAATCGAACCGCAGATGGTTGAAGCCCACGACGAGGTCGGCGCGTTGCAGGTCTTTGATGAGCGCGTCCACCTGCGGCTCGCCGTAGATGGTGTAGCCGCCGGTGGCCGTGCTGTAGAGCACGCCGAGGCTCATGCCCATCTTGGAGATGTTGCCCCAGCCGCCGACGTCATCGGCGGACCGCTGCGTTTCCAAATCGAAGTAGACGATGTTCTTCACGTTGCGCGGCGACAATCAAACCCGACCGCCGCGCGGAAAGAAATCATTTTTCGCAGCACGAGGACGATTCCGTTTCACAACTTGATTTCTCGCCGCAACATTTCTTCGCGATGAGCGCGTCGAGCGAGAGCTTGCCCGGCCCGAACGCGAGCACGATGAGGCACACGAACATGAACTGGAACGGCGCGGCGGTCACAAACTTGTCCGGGTCGCTGAAGATGGCGTTCAACGCCTCGCGCTCGGCGGTGACGTAGGCGATGATCATCGTGAAGATGAGCGGCACGCACACCACGCGCGAGAAGAGGCCGAGCAGCAGCAGCAGCCCGCCGAAACATTCCGTCGAGCCCGCAAGGATGGCGTTCAAGTGCGGCATCGGGATGTGGATGCTCTCAAAAAATCCCGCCGTGCGGTCGAGGTGCGTCAGCTTTCCCCAGCCGCCACGACAAAATTGCCAGCCCCAAAAAAGCCGCATGGCCAGCAGCAGCGGGCAGCGCAGGAAGCTGGCGAACTTGGTAAACGTGGCGTGCGCGCAGGTAAGCGGGCAGGGTTTCTTTTCGTCGGGCTTTGTTTCGTTGGTTGGGTTCATTTTGATTTTTCTTTCTTGGGTTGAGATTTGTTCACGCCGCAAAACCAGCCGAGCGTCGACCAGTTCGCGAACCAGCGCTTGAGCGTTTCGCCGAGCGCGGCGGCGTCCGCTTTTTTGCCGCGCAACAGTTTCGCGCAGGCGGCATTGAGCGTCGCGCCGTTTTGCAGCGCGGACAAGACCAGAAATTGCCCAGCCTCCAGCCGCTTGTAATAGACGCTGTCCAAGTGGCGATGCACGGCGATGAAAGTTTCCTTCCGCGCGAGCTTGCGCTTGCGGCGGGCGCGCGAGTGTTTGCGGCCTTGCTCCATCGCGTTGCTCGCCTCGCTGCGGAGTCCCGCGCCGTGTTTCACTTCGAGGAGAAAATCATCCACCGCGTGCGAAAGTTTCAGCAGCGTGAGGTGCGGTTGCATTTGTAGGCGCAGCTTCGCCGGATTCGCGTCGAGCAAATCATCGGTGTCGAGCGGTGGCAACGCGGCATTGTCGAAGGCTTCGGTGTGCGCCCATTCCAGCCGCGCCATGTCGAGCGCGAGTTGTTTGTGCGGCGCGACGAGGTTTGGTCTGGCCTCCAGAAATTTCACGAGCCGCGAGCCGAGGTTGCGCAGCGTGTAGGATTGCGACGGGCAATGTTCGATGTAGGCGAGCGCGAGCCGCTCGAATTTATTCTCGCCGAGAATCGCGCGCAGGCCGGGATAATCTTCGTAGAAACAATCCTTCACGCGAAACCAATACTGACGGTTGTAAATCTCCAGCCGCTCGAAGGACGTGAGCCGGTCGTTGGGCTTGATGAAGCTCTCGGCGATTTTTTTGGTCGGGCGTCCGTCCGTCCAGCGACTCTGCATCCGGTCGGCGGGCGTGAGCGGGCGCATGACGGCGCGCGCCATGAGGCGTTGCAGTTCGTGGAATTCGCGCGCGGTCTGGCTACGCATGAACGGTTTCGTTTTCAACTTTATCAAGCCGTTTCAAAAATTTGTTAGCCTTCAGCGCCTCGCCGTGGACTTCGTTGAAGCTGGGGATGCGGTCGTCCCATTCGAGCAGCGTCGCGGTCTTGCCGGCGCGCTTGATGGCGCGGTCGTAAAGTTTCCAGACCGGGTCAATGACCGCGTGGTCGTGGGTGTCGAGGATGAAACGCTCGTATTTGCTGTGACCGGCGATGTGAATCTGCGCGACGCGATGCGCGGGGATGCTGTTGATGTAATCGAGCGGATTGAAAGTGTGGTTCTGCGACGAGACGTAGATGTTGTTCACGTCCAGAAGAATTCCGCAGTCGGCGCGCTCGACGACTTCGTTGAGAAATTCCCACTCGGTCATTTCCGAAACGTGGAACTCCGCGTAGCTACTGACGTTCTCGACGCAGATGGGAACTTCGAGAAAGTCGCGCGCCTCACGGATTTTTTGCGCCGTCACTTTCGCGGCGGCGAACGTGTAAGGCATCGGCAACAAATCATGCGTGTAGCGCCCATCCACGCTGCCCCAGCAAAGATGGTCGGAGAGCCACGGCGTTTTGGTGTGCTTGACGAGGCGCTTCAGTTTTTTGAGGTGCTCGCGGTTCAGTTTGCCCGACGAGCCGAAATACATCGAGACGCCGTGCTGCACGACGCGGTATTGTTCGAGAATTTTGTCGAGGACTTTCAACGGCTTGCCGCCGTCGCAAAGGAAATTTTCAGAGATGATCTCGAACCAATCCACGGTCGGCTTCTTGGAGAGGATGTGGTCGTAATGCGGCACGCGCAGCCCGATGCCGATGCCGTAGTCGGTGAAATTGTTGAAAGGATTGGCGGGCATTCTGGGTTTAGACCAACGGAGAGCGAAGCCTTTCGACCTCGCTCTCCGTCAATGTGAGACAGGAATTATTTCTTGTCTTCGCTGGCTTTGCAGCCGCCTTTGCCTTTGCAGGAGTTCTTGCCTTTGCAGCCGGCGTCGCCGGTCTTGCAACCGCCCTTGCCCTTGCAATCGTTCTTACCGGCGCAGGAGTCTTTGCCCTTGCAGGAATCTTTTCCTTTGCAGCCGTCCTTGCCTTTGCAACTGGCCTTGTCGGCAGCGCCGGCCTTG
>JBJOPC010000383.1:0-2786 GCA_046050965.1 Verrucomicrobiota bacterium
AGACGTTCTGGAAACCGATGTCGCCCAGCGCGCCGTCGCCGCCGACGACCCAGACCTTCGGGAGTTCGCGGACTTCCTGATCGGTCATCTGCGCGTCTTCGAGGTGGGTGAGGATGAAATAGTTTTCTTCCGTCATCACGTCTTCGGTCTTTTCGAGGAGACAATCGCACATGCGCTCCGGCGAAACCGAGCGGCGCGCGTGATTCTGGATCAGCGATTCGCCGAGTAACCACGAGATGGTCGAGCCGTCCTGGAACAGCGAGTTCATCCATGGATACGGATGCGGATTGGACGGCGGCGTCGAACCGTAAACGGTGTTACAGCCGGTGCTCGCGCCCATGAACATCACGCTCTGGCCGTTGGCCGCGCGACCGTCAATGGACTGAAGTTCCTTGTGGTTGAACGCGTCCTGGCGCATGACCGCCGCGATGCCGGCGATGATTTGCTCGTCGGTGATGACGCCGTTCTTCGCTTCGTAAGCCGCGATGCGTTTGGCGGTGTCCGCGTCGTTCTCGCCGCCGAGGCCCATGATGACGTGGGCGACGGCCCTGCGGAACAACTGGTATTCCTTTTCGTTGCGCGCCTTGAGCTGCGCGAGTTTTTCCACGCCGGAATTTTCCAGGTTAGTGGCCTTGCCACGCAAGCGGTCGGCCTTCTTGTGATACAACGGGCGCATATACGCCTCGGTCACGGAAGCCAGCGCGCGGAGCACGGACTTCTCACCGCAACCGGCGCACGCGCCGTCGCCGGAGACAAGGGCTTCATAATTGCGGCGCACCATCAAGTGATTGCGCAGCGCGGCTTCGCGTGAATTCGCGGCGTCCATGTCGTTGTAGAGGCCGAGAAATTTCTGCGGCGTGTCGGGCAACAGGCGCGAGAAGATCTGCGCGGTCGTGAGGTCGGCGTTCAACTCCTCCGTCTCGCGCGTCATGCGGAGCGCGTCGTGGTCGCCGCAGACCGTCACACATTCGCCGCAGCCTTTGCAAAGGTCGGAGACGAAGATGGAGAACAGACCGCCCGCGCCCGCCTGCTTGCCTTCAAGTGAACGGAAGATGGCGGGGACGTTCGAGTAGGAGAGCGGCAGAATATCAATGATGCCGGTGAATTCCTTTTTCGTTTTGTCGCTGATGGTCGTGAGCGCAGTGATCTCGGCGCGGATGATGCTCTTGAACGGCACGTCGGTCTTGGCCTTCACGGACTCGTTCATCTTCACGCGGGCGCGTTCTTCGATGCCCTTCAATTCCGCCGCGAGCTTCGGGCGCTCGGCGTTGTCGGTGACATAATAATTCACCGCCGTCTTCAAAACCGTGGCGACATCCTGCGCCATGTTCGGCAGCGCGGTGTCGGGGCAGGCCGTGATGCACTCCATGCACTGCGTGCAATTCTCGGCGATGTAAACCGGCGTCTCGCGGCGCGCGACATACTTGGACTGCGTCGCGCCCGTGCCGGACGCCATCACGCCGAGCGACGCGAGCGCGCCAGCGGGCTGATGATAACCGAGGCTGGCGCGGAATTCCTTGTCGAACGTCGCCATCTTCTGGAACGAATAACGTGGCGTCTGCTCGGCGGGCGTCGGGATGCCGCCGCTGCCGCAGCTCGTGCCGCAACCGGCGGTCGGGATGAGCGGGCCGGCGTTGATGGGCGCGATGGGCGCGTTGCGCATCGAGGAGCGGTCAACTTCGTTTGCGCCGCCGATCTTGATTTCCACCACGCGCGAGAAACCTTCCGTCATGACCGTCATGTTGGACGTGACGACAGCGTCGCCGAAGCGCGCAAATTTTTTCTGATACTGGTGCAGCACCGTTTCGTGGAACGTCTCTTCGTTGATGTCGTTGTCCTTGAGGAACGGCGACACCTTGAAGAACGCGCCGAGGAACGAATTACCCTGCATGCGCAACTGGAGTTCGGGCTGGGTCGTCGCTTTGCGAGCGATGTCGAAGCCCGGCAGAATGAAAACACGAATGTTGTTATCGATGACAAATTTCCGGTGCTGCGCCGGGATGCGCTGCCACGCGACTTCGGGTGAATCGCTGGATTCCCAGACGAGCGAGCCGCCCTTCTTGATGCCTTCGAGCGGGTTGGTGTGCGTGAACGCCTTCGGGTCGCAGCACAGCACCACGTCCACGTGGTTCAATTCGCAGTTCACCTTGATCTGGTCGCGGGCGACGGTGAGATAATAATTCGTGGGCGCGCCCTTCTTTTCCGAGCCGTATTTCGGGTTCGCCATGATGAACAACTGTTCCTTCAAGCGGCCGTCGGGTTCGATCTGGTTGGCGCGCTTCTTCAAAAGTTCGCCGAAGTCGCCGATGATTTCGCCGAGGTTTTTGCCGGTGGTGATCATGCCCCAACCGCCGATGGAATGGAAACGGACCGCGATGGCCTTGTCGGGCAACAGCGACGGCGTGTCTTTGGAAATGACCGCGTAAGGATGGTTCACGCCGAGGACGAAATAAGTTTCGCCGTCCGCCGCGCTCTTGCCGTCGGTGCGCTTGCTCGCGCCGGTGGCGAATTCGTAAGCGCCGAGCGTGTGCTCGGGGCGGAAATCACGTGAGCCGATGCCGTAAGCGCCACGGAAAATACGAGGCGTCTCGGCTGCCGTGAGCTTGGGCAATACGCCACCGAACTTCTCGGCTTCTTGCGCCTTGCCGATGGCGACGCGGATGTCGCGGGCGAGCGGGTTGTCGCCGGCCAAACCTTCGTCGGTGAGTTCGAGGATGATGACGTTCTTCTTGCCGCGCAGCGCTTCGATGACGGCGGCTTCGGGGAACGGACGGATGACGTTGATG
>JBJOPC010000384.1:0-24016 GCA_046050965.1 Verrucomicrobiota bacterium
CTTCAAAGTCGCCGCCGGCCTCGACTCCATGGTGCTCGGAGAAACTGAAATCCTCGGCCAACTCAAAACCGCCTATGACCTCGCGCTCCAACATAAACACACTGGCGCGCGCCTGAATAAAGCCTTCCAACGCGCCTTCAACGTCGCCAAACAAATCCGCACCGAGACGAATATCCAACGCGGCAGCGTCTCCGTCGGCTCCGTCGCCGTGGAACTCGCGGAGAAAATTTTCAACACCCTCGCCGACCGCCACGTCATGGTCATCGGCGCGGGCGACACCTCCGAAAAAACCGCGCGCGCCCTGCTCTCGCGCGGCGCGAAAAGCATCATTGTCTCGAACCGCTCGCACGAACGCGCCGTCGCGCTCGCTCAAGAACTCGGCGGTCGCGCCGTTCACTTCGACGATTGGTCAAACGAATTTGCCGCCATTGACATCGTCATCAGCAGCACCGCCGCGCCGCACCACATTTTGGATCGCGCCAAACTGGAGCCGCTCATGAAACTGCGCCGCAACCGCCCGCTCCTGCTCATTGACATCGCCGTGCCGCGCGACATCGAACCCGAAGTGAATTTTCTGGAGAACGTCTATCTCTACAACGTGGACGACCTGCAAACCATCGCGAACGATTACTTAAAACAACGCCAAGACGAAATCGCCCGCTGCGAGAAAATCATCGGCGAAAAAGTCGAAGCCCTGCTCGGCGCAAAACCATCCGCAGATTGCGCCGATGAACGCAGATTAAATTTTCCCCATCTGCGAAAATCCGCGTAATCTGCGGACAAAAAACTCATGCCCCCCGAACGCCCCATCTTCATCGCCACGCGCGGCAGCGCGCTCGCACTCACGCAAGCCAACACCGTGCTCGCCCAATGCCGCGCGGCGTTCCCGCGCCTTGCGTTCGAGCTGAAAATCATGAAGACCACCGGCGACAAAATGCTATCCGCCTCGCTCGCCAATCCCGACGGCGCGCTGCCCAAAGGTCTCTTCACCAAAGAACTCGAAGTCGCCCTCGTCAAGCAACAGGCCGACCTTGCCGTGCACAGCCTCAAAGATTTGCCCACGCAACTCCCGCCCGGCCTCATCCTCGGCGCCATCGGCAAACGCGCCGACGTGCGCGATGTTTTGATTTACCGCGACGCCGATCATCTCGAAGACTTAAAACTTAAAACTCAAAACTCAACCGTCGAAGACTGGTCGCCCGGCCAAAGCCAACTCACCGGCCTCGCGCCCAAACTCACCGTCAAAAATTTCCCGCAAGGGGCGACCATCGCCACCAGCAGCACCCGGCGGCAAGCGCAGTTGAAAGAATTGCGTCCTGATTTCAAATTCACCGAACTACGCGGCAACATCGTCACCCGCATGGAAAAACTCGCGAGCAGCACGGAGATTACCGCCACGATTCTCGCGATGGCGGGCTTGGAGCGTTTGAATTTCCGCATCCAACCCAACGGCCGCCTCACCGGCGACGCCGTGCCAGACGGCCTCAACGCCACGTTGCTCGAAACCGACGTGATGCTCCCCTGCGTCGGCCAAGCCGCCGTGGGTATCGAAGTCCGCGCGCAAGACGAACGCATCGCCGCCATCTGCGCGCGGCTAAATCATTTCAACACCGAACGCTGCGTCACCGCCGAGCGCGCGTTCCTCACCGCGATGGGCGGCGGCTGCGCCAGCCCCGTCGGCGCGCTCGCGGAATTTTTCGGCCATGAAGTGCGGATGCGCGCGGTCTCCTACGTCGGCGGAACCGTCCGCCGCGCCCACGGCAAACGCCCGATGAAAGAAGCCCAAGAACTCGGCGAACAACTCGCGGCGGAAATCAAAACCGCCGGGTAACCAAACAAGTCGTCCGCAGATGACGCTGATTTACGCCGATTAAAAATCTGCGCCCCTCTGCGAAATCTGCGGACAAGTTTAGTGGCGGTTGGAAAAAAGCAGCGGTTGACGAATTTTGTTGCCGGTGACATTTTATTTCCGTGAACAAAAACCACGCCACCCCACGCAAGTATGTTGGCCAACTGAACCTGTTCGTGCAGGTGAAGGAGCAGGCCGACGGACGGTTGGTGTTCGAGCAAGGTGTGGTTGACCGTCAGCAAGCGGTTCAACAATTCCACAATCGGCTCGCCAGTCCCGAGTTTGTGGAGCAGATGACGGGCATATTTTTTGACGCCAAACGCGCCGCGCTCGCAGTCACCCAGTGAGCGCGCTGAAGATTCCCCAACTCTGGCTGTTTGCCGGTCCAAACGGCGCGGGCAAATCCACCTTCACCCAATTCCCCGAGTGGAGCCGTCACATCCGGCATTTTCTCAACGCGGATGAATTGACCCGCGAACTGCTCCGCGTTCAAGGCTTGCCCAGCTTCGCCGCAGCACCGACGGAAGTTTTGCATCAGGTGAACTTGGCCGCTGCGAAAAAAGTTTTTGCCGAGGTAGCCCGCTTGCTGGACGCAGGCGAAGCGGTGGCGGTGGAAACGGTTTTAAGCACGGCCAAATATCGCCCGGTGATTGAGAAACTTCGGCGCGACGGCGGCATCTTCAACCTGATTTACGTCGGCCTAAGCTCGCCAGAATTGTCGCGCGAACGCGTTCGTGCCCGCGTGTTGAAAGGTGGTCATCCGGTGCCGGAAGAAAAACTGCCGGGTCGCTGGCAGCGTTCGTTGGAAAATCTCCCGTGGTTCGCGCGGCAAGCCGATCATTGTTTCGTTTACGACAACTCTGATTCAGATTTCAGCAGCAAACCTGCGGTGGTCGCCTTGACTGGTGGCGCACCCGGTCGTCTGCAATTCGTCAACCGCACGGCCAATCCGCCCGTGACGGAAGTTTTGCTGCGCTCCGGCTTGTTCGTGATTGAACCCTGATTCTCCGCAAAAAAGAGGCGGCTTGCGCCCACTCGGGAACTTTCTCACTGCCCGCCAAATTTCATTTGTCCTCGGGAATTCTCATGCAGTAGAACGAGCGATAGACGAACACGAGCGCGACCAGGAAGAAGAACGCGCCGATGCCATTCTTCAGCGTCTGGTCTTTCATCGTCACGGCGATTTCCACCGCGAGCAGGCCGAACAGTGTCGTGAACTTAATCACCGGATTCAGCGCGACGCTCGACGTGTCTTTGAACGGATCGCCCACCGTGTCGCCCACGACGGTCGCGGCATGGAGGTCAGTTCCTTTTTGACGCATATCCACTTCGACAATTTTCTTGGCGTTGTCCCACGCGCCGCCCGCGTTCGCCATGAAGATGGCTTGGAACAAACCGAAGAACGCGATGCCAATCAAATAGCCGATGAAGAAATACGGATTGAAAAACGGCAGCGCGAGCGCGAAGCAGAACACGACGATGAAAATATTCCACATCCCTTTCTGCGCATAGACCGTGCAGATGCGGACGACTTCTTTGCTGTCTTTTTCCGACGCCGTGCTGGCGTCGAGCTTCATGTTTTCTTTGATGTAGACCACCGCGCTATACGCACCCGTCACGACCGCTTGGCAACTCGCGCCGGTGAACCAATAAATCACCGAGCCACCCATGATGAGGCCAAGAATAATTTCCGGCTGCACGATGGACAGCTTCGCCACCACGCCGCCAAACATATTTTCGAGGAGCATGATGATACCGAACACCATCGTCGTCGCGCCGACGACCGCCGTGCCGATGAGCACGGGCTTGGCGGTGGCTTTGAAGGTATTGCCCGCGCCATCGCCTTTTTCGAGTTGGTATTTGGCGTTCTCGAAATCGGCGTCGAAGCCAAAGTCGCGTTTAATTTCGTCTTTAATGCCCGCGCGACCTTCAATCTGGCTCAACTCATAAACCGATTGCGCGTTGTCCGTGACCGGGCCGTAGCTGTCCACGGCAATCGTCACCGGCCCCATGCCGAGGAAGCCGAACGCCACCAGCCCAAACGCAAAAATCGGCGCGGCGAACGCGAACTGCGGCGGCATGATGGCCATCAGCGCGGGGTTCGTGGAGAACTGCCACGCGGCAAACATCAGCACCATGATGCACAGCCCCATCCAGAACGCGGAGAAATTGCCCGCGACAAAGCCGGACAAAATGTTCAGCGACGCGCCGCCGTGCTTGGAGCAGTTCGTGACTTCGCGGACGTGCCGCGAGTTGGTGCTGACGAAGACCTTGGTGAATTCGGGAATCACCGCGCCCGCCACCGTGCCACAACTGATGATGCTCGACAGCACCCACCACAGCGCGGGCTGCGCCACGCCGTTGAAGGCAAAATCGCCGAGCAACAGTTTGCTCGCGACGAACGTGATGGCGATGGACACCGCCGAAGTAATCCAGACGAGGTGCGTGAGCGGCGCTTCAAAATCAAAATCTTTTTTGCCGCCGAACATCGCTTTGCTCAAGCCTTCGTTCACGAAATAGGACAGCAGCGAAGTCACAATCATCAACGCCCGCATGACGAACAGCCAGATGATGAGCGTCGCGCAAACCGTCGGGCTGGCCGCGAGTGCGAGCGCGAGGAACGCGATGAGCGCCACGCCGGTCACGCCGTAAGTTTCAAAACCATCCGCCGTCGGCCCGACGGAGTCGCCCGCGTTGTCGCCGGTGCAATCCGCGATGACGCCGGGATTCTTCGGATCATCTTCCGGCAGTTTGAAAACGATTTTCATCAGATCGCTGCCGATGTCCGCAATCTTCGTGAAGATGCCGCCGCAAATCCGCAGCACGCTTGCGCCAAGTGATTCGCCGATGGCAAAACCGATAAAGCACGGGCCGACCAATTCGCGCGGCAGGAACATGAGAATGCAAATCATGAAAAACAATTCCACCGCGACAAGCAGCAAGCCGATGCTCATGCCAGAGCGCAACGGAATGCCGAGCGTTGCCAGCGGATTTCCTTTGAGCGCGGAGAACGCCGTGCGCGAATTGGAAATGGTGTTGATGCGAATCCCGAACCACGCCACGCCATAGCTGCCTAGGATGCCCAGCACCGACGCCAGCAAAATGACCGCCACATGAGCGGCCGTGTTGCCTTGCAGAAACCCGAAATACGCTACCATGCACACCGCAATCAGCACCCAGAGAATCGCCAGCAGTTTGCCCTGCGTGAGCAGATACGTCTTGCACGTTTCATAAATGGAGTGCGACACGTTCGCCATGCTCGCGTGCACCGGCAGCGACTTGGTTTGGAAATATTGCACCACGCCGAACAGCGCGCCGATGAAGCAAATGCCGATGCCCAGCATCATCAGCGTGTGGCCACTGACGCCGCCCAAGCCGTCGAACTTCACGGTCGAGAGGTCGGGGATTTTGATGTCCGCCTCGCTCGCAAACGCGGCGGAAACGAACATGAAACAAGCAAGGGTGAGAACGCGCGCCCAGAAGGAATGGTTGGTCTTTTTCATAAGGGTGTGCGGAACTATTCAAGAGCGGCAGACGGTTGCCAAGAGTTTTTTCCAGCCCGCGCCGCTTTCCAATCCAGTTCCAACTGCTATCTTCCTCGCGCCAACGTCATGACCCGCAGACCAAAACTTCTCGTGCTCGAACTCTGGGGCGTCGGCGACCTCGCCGTCGCCACGCCGTTCCTGCGCACGGCGTCGGAAAAATTTGAAGTCACGCTGCTCGCCAAGCCGCACGCACTCGCCCTGCGCCCGCGTCTCTGGCCGAGCGTCAACGTCCTCACGCTCGACGCGCCGTGGACTACGTTTCGCGGCAAATATCAACTAGCGAAATGGCCGTGGCGCGAACTTGCTGTTCTGCGCGCACAACTCGCCGCCGCGCAATTCGCCTTCGGCATTTCCGCGCGCCACGATCCGCGCGATCATTTTTTCCTGTGGCTTGCGGGCGTCCAAAGCACCGTCGGTCTGCCGCGTCTCGGCAGCGAAATGTTGCTCACGCACCCGCTCCCCGCACCGCGCGCCACCGTCCACCGCTACGACGTGTGGCGACAACTCGCGCAACCGCTCGGCCTCGAACTCCCCGCGCGCGAAAACCTTTCCGTCCCACCGCATCCGGGGAAAAACATTTTACTGCACAGCGGCGCGCGCCTCGACCCGCGCGTCTGGCCGCTCGACCGTTATCTCGCGCTCGCCGCTCGACTCCGCGCCGCCGGACACACCGTGCAAGTCGCCTGCGACACGCGCCAAGAAAAATGGTGGCGAGACCACGGCGAGACTGGCATAACCACCCCGCCTTCGCTCGAAGAGTTGTTCGCGCTGCTCGACACCGCCGCCGCGTTTGTCGGCAACTGCTCCGGGCCGGGACACCTCGCTGCCGTTTCTGGCGTGCCTACCTTCACGATTTTCGGACCGTCGCAGCCCGGCGAATTTCTCCCCGTCCATCCCCGCGCCGATTTCATCGAAGACAACTCCTGCCCGCACAAACCCTGCGCCGACTACTGCAAGTTTGACTCGCCGCGTTGTTTGGAAAACCTCCCGCTCGAAGTCGTCGCCGCGCGAGTGAAGGCATTTCTTTCGCGACTGAAGTAAAAATCACCGCACGAGCGTCACGCTCATCAGGCCAATGACGACTTCATTGGCAAGCGCGCGGACGGTGAGCGACTTCAATTCCTTCGCCGCGTCCAGCGGCAGTTCCAAGACCGTCGCCGCGCCGCCCGGGATTTTTTTGCCCGTGCCTTTGAACGTGGCGGCGTCGAGCAGACGGATTTTTCCGGTCTGCAAATCCACGCGCGGCGGCAACGGCGCGTCGAGGCGGAAGGCGAAGTCGTCCGTAAAATAATCTTGGTCAATCGGCCACCACGTTTCAGGATTCCGCAGCGCGAGTCGTGCGGTCGAACCATCGGCGTAGGTGGCGATGACTTCGCCATTGTCCATGCGGCTCTGCATCGCGCTGGTCGAGCCGGCCATAAGCAGGAACGCGCGCGAACTTTTTCCCGCGAGCGGCACGGAGATTTCTCGCGGATAATTATCCCACTGCGAAACGAACGCGACATTCTTCGCGTCACTCGCGCCCGGCGTGGCGAGTGGCACGCCGTTCGGCAAAATAATTTTTCCGTCCGCTTTTGCCGCCAACGCGCGCAGGCCGGAGTCGTCCACGTCAAATTTCTCGTTCGGCTCGCACCAGCCGCCGATGCCCTGCTTGGGCGTGGCGAGCGAAACGAACGGCGAGCGCGGCGAGCGGTATTCGTTGCGGAAAATCTGCGTGACGCGGTCGTTGAAGAGGCTGGTGAGGGTGACCGTGGTAAAGTTGGTTCTGATTTGCGAAGGGGATTTTAACCGCGCGGCAGCGTCTTTGACTGCGGCAGTCTTCTGCCGTTGTTTGCGCGCCTGGGCCTGTCCCAAAGCGGCAGAGGGCTGCCGCAGTCCAAGACCTTGCGGAGACAGAACGTTGCCCTTCCACGCCACGACCACTTCACTGCGCGCTGCTGCGTTCGCCAGAATTTCTACGCGCAGTTCACCGGGCGTGTTGGTGAGCCAGTTCCATTTCGCCGTCGCGCCATTCACGGTCACGCTCGCCACGCCGTCGCGTTGTGCGGGGATTTGCAGGCGCACCGTCATCGGCGTTTTGAATTTCGGTTCGACGATAAAAATTTCCTTCAAGCCATCGCGTTGGAACGAAAAATCAAAATCGGGATGCTTGATGCTCGCGTTCGTCCAGTCTGCCGGGAAGCCGGGAATAATTTTGAGTTCCCCCGCGAGCGTGTCGGGTTTCACGCCGAACAATCCCTCGACCAGCGCACGCGACGTGATGCCGATGCCGTCGGCAAAATCGCGCTGCGCCTCGCCGCGCGCCATGTCGTAGTGCGTCATCGCGCCGACGTTGCCGGGGCAGAGGCCGAGGAACATCGTGTCCAGCAGCGCGCCTTTGAAGAGCGGGAATGCTGCGTCGCGTCGCCCCGCCTGCCAGAATCCGAGCGAGGTGTGGACGGCCTCGGCCACGACGACGTTATTGAGCGACCATTGATAAGGCAGCCAGCTCGTCTCCGGCAACGTGTAGCAATTGCCGATTTGAATTGGGATGTGCGCGATGTTTTGTTCCACCCAGTCCGCCATCTGCGCGGCTTCGGCGGGCGTCGGCACTTCGGAATCGAGTGTGTGATAAAATGTCCACAAGCCGGAGTTGGGATGCACGAGTTGCAGGCCGAGGTAGTCTTTGCACTCGGCAAAATTCCCTTCGGCGGCGAGCCAAAGATATTTTTCCATCCCGCGCAAAATCAAATCCGCCTCGTGTTCGTAGGCCGTGCCGTCTTTGCCGAGCAACTTCGCCACGCGCGCGGCCATTTGGTTGTGCCAATAATTATATGCCGAGCCGTGCGCCGTGCCTGCGCCGTTGTAGTTCAAATCATCGCTTGCCCAGATGGCGGCGTAGGCTTCGTAGAGCGGCAGCTTGTCGTCGCCAAACTCACGGCGGAAAAGTCTGCGTTCCCACGCGAGATGCCGCTCGATGGCCGGCCACATTTCGCGCGCGTAATCAAGATCGCCTGTCCAAAGGAGGTGGCGGAAGAAGGCGTCCACGGCCACGAGGTTCATGTCGTAGTGCGAACGGCTCATCAGGTCGCCGTTGGAGTGGAGCGCGGCTTCGTTGCGCGCGAGATTAAATTCTTCGTCGGCGGGCGGAAGTTTTTCGGCGATGGCGTTCGTGTTTTGTCCCCGCGCGAAACCAGCAAAGTGCGCCGCCGTGCGTTCGTGCCAGCCGAGCGCGTCGCCAGCGTAAGGCCCGCGCCAGCCGAGCAGGCGCATCCGCCACGCGACCGCGCCGTGCATGAAACTTTGCGACTGCGAATCCCACACGGCGTCCGCCGCGATGTTCAGCGCCGCAGCAGCGGCGTTGATGAACGGGTCAGGCGTCTTGACGACGACGCGCTCGGCGATGGCGCGGCGATGTTCCTCGGCCTGTGCGAAAAGTTTTGGCAAATCTTCGGCGGAAATTTTCTGCGAGTCGTCAGCTTGATACAAGGCGAGATAAACCGGTTCTTGAACCGGCATGGGAATCTGCCCGACGACTACCGGCAAGGCATTGGTTTCGCCAGCGGACGCGAGCAACGCCTTCGGGTTCGCCCATTGGTTCGCATCGGCAATGACATGACGCGCACTCGCAGACGCCACGCCGACAATCGTCGCCGTTTTGGTTTTAAGCACGAACGAGTTGGTCGCGATGGTAAACTCACTGCCCGCGCATTGCTCTGGCTGGAGTTGAAAGAACTGTGCGACGGGTTCGCGTTCGCAGCCGATGTCACCGCCGCGTTTGCCCTTCATGCCGTTTGCGCCGCCGAAGGCCCAGACGAGTTCAAACAACATCCACGCAGAATTCATGTCGGCGCGAACGATGATTCCCCTGCGCTCGCTCAATGGCAAAACCGTCAGATGCAACTCACGGATGTCCATCATCAAGCCGTCCTTGATGTCATAACTCATCGAGCCAGGTCGGTAGCGGGCGACGACTTTGTCCGCGTCGTTGAGCCACTTCACGCCGTTCATGGTCTTGATGCCGAGGCGCAAGTTGCCGCCGCGACCGGGCAGGTAGAGCGAGAACTCCGGTTTGTCGCCGGCGTCCGCGCGGAAGGAATTGTTCACGCCGTAGAGCGGGCGGTTGAAAAACTCCGAGCCGTTCGTGATGACGAAGTCCGTGCCCTGCGGCGTGTAGCGGAGCGGGCGCGCGAGATTGTTGGAAAAATTTCCGCGTCCGACGTAGAGCAGTTCGGGGCGCGCGGCGGCGGGGTTGGTTTCCGCGCGCGCGGTGGACACCGCGAGGAACATGGCAACGCAAACGAACAGGAGTTGGTGAAGCCGAGCCATAAAAAAGAAGTGGTGGATTGGCGGGGACTCGAACCCCGGACCAATGCCTTAAAAGGGCACTGCTCTACCAACTGAGCTACCAATCCACAAAAATTAAAAACCAAACCGCCGTCTCACGGGGCGCGGAAAATAGTCGAGGCCTCGCCATGGCGCAATCCGATTTTCAAATCAATTTAGGTCGGGCGGCAGCCTCAAATCAGCGATTCGCAGCGCGGCAGATGCTTCGCTGGCGACTACCCACCCGCCGTTCGCTTCCAGCGCAAGAACTTTCCCGCGCGCGGTCGTCTTGAAAACCAACGTCGCACTGCCGCTGCCACTGGCGTAATCCGCTGTCCCCTGCTCTGCCAACTTGAGTTGCGGCTGGCCTTTGACCGTCATCGGTTCGCTGAACGTGACGGAAAGCTTTTCACCTGCGCGGGAGATTTTTTGAATCGTCGGGCCATTCGTATTCTCTGGATTCCATTTTCCCGCGAACGTCCATGCCGCTGTCACATCGCTGGCAGAAATTTTCTCCGGCAACTGGTTGGTGAACCACGCGAAGTCGCCGCCGACGCGATGGCAGTTCCAGAAATAATTCCGCTCGCCCCAAAGATTGTGCGCGTCGTTCTCGGCGTTTTTCTTTTTGTCCGCTTCGCTGGGTTCGCCGCCGCCGAGCGGATAAACCACGCGGCGCGGCGCGCGATCCGCCAGCGTGGCCGAGAATTGGCAATCGAGATAATACAACTGCGCGTCCAGATGATGCCGGGCGAGCACCCAGCCGTTCGTGCCGTCGAACTGACAGCCGCGCAGCACGAACTTCTGGTCTTGGTTCTTGCTGCCGTCGTGCCACGTTGCCGCCGTATTTTTTACTTCAAAAAAATGGCAGTTCGTCACGTAACACCAGCCGCGTGGACAAACGAAATCCACCGCGCCGCGAAAATTGCAGTTTGCGTGGTAGTAACGCCCGCGCTCGCCCGACCACAGCGACACCGTGTCCGCACCATCGCTCAGCACCTCGCAATCCACAATAGCCGTGCGGTCGGCTTTGCCGAACACCGCGAACGCATGCGGCCCCACCACGCCCGCCGTGTTCGCAACTGTCAGATTTTCCAGCACGAAATCATTCGCCCCCTCGCTCAAGTTCAGCACCGCGCGACCCAAGCTGTCCGGTGACTTCGTAAAGTCATCATTCAACTGCGCGAACTCGATTCGCGTTCCCTTGCGGCTCTGCCCGCGCAACGTCACGCACGAGGCGTCCACGCGCACTTTTTCGTGATACACACCGTCCTTGAGAAAAATAATTTTACGTTCGGTGTTCGTCCGCGCGAGCGATTCCACCGCCGCTTGCACCGTTTTGAAATCTCCACTGCCGTCCGCCGCCACGGTGAGATCTGGCAACGGCAACTCTGCGTGAACCATCGTTCCTGCCAAAACCATAAGACCGACTATCGTGAGAAAAGTCATACGCTTCATGCCACGAACCTATCTGGCCAATGATTCCACGGACAAGCCTTTGTTCGCGCATTCTGGAAATCCGTTCGACACCCCGCCGTAGATTTCCTACGCTGCTACCCGTCTTATGAAAATCCTGTTCCTCAACGGCCCCAATCTCAATCTCCTCGGCACACGCGAGCCGGAAGTTTATGGCCGCACGACGTTGGCAGACATCGAAGCCAAGGTGCGCGAGCGCGCGACCAAGCTCGGCGCGACCGTCCAGTTCCGCCAGACGAATCTCGAAGGCGAACTCGTCCAGTGGATTCAAGACGCCAAGACCACCGCCGACGCCATCGTCCTCAACGCCGCCGCTTACACGCACACAAGCATCGCCCTGCGCGACGCCATCTCGGCGGTGGGTGTGCCGACGATTGAGATTCATCTTTCCAACATTCATGCGCGGGAAGAGTTCCGGCATAAGTCACTCATTGCGCCAGTCTGCAAGGGACAGATAGCGGGCTTTGGGGCAGAATCTTACGTTTTAGCCGTCGAAGCGGCTGTTTCAATCAAAAAGTAGGGCAAAAGTCGGAAAATGAGGGTCAATTCGGTGACTTTCTGGTGAATAATTACCGCTTGACCGAAACTTCTTCGAGGTCTAGCCTGCGCCCCGGTTGAGGCAACAAACCAAGCAGCGTCGAACTTCGGCCTGTCTTTTTCACCTAAAACGCTTCAATCGTCTCCAAACCGAGACAACTTTTAACTTTAACGCACCAAAACCGTGGATCTCAAAGACATTAAGGCCATCATTGACTTGATGAAGAAGAATTCGGTCTCCGAATTTGAACTCGAGAAGCAGGATTTCAAGATTCGCCTCAAGCGCGGCATGGCTGGCGGCGTCATCTCTGGTGATGACGCGCCGCTACTCACTTACGCGCCCGCGCCCGTTGCCATTTCCGCCGCCGCTCCCATCGCGGGCGCACCTGCCGCCGCCACTCCCGCCGCGCCGAGCAACGAAGTGGATATTAAGTCTCCGATGATCGGCACGTTCTACGCCTCGCCTTCGCCCGAATCTGCCGCTTACGTCAGCGTCGGCACGGAAGTCGGGCCGGACACCGTCGTCTGCATCATCGAAGCGATGAAAGTGATGAACGAAATCAAAGCCGAAGTTCGCGGCGTCATCACCTCGCTCACCACCGAGAACGGCAAGCCGGTCGAATTCGGCCAACCGCTCTTCAAAGTCCGCCCGCTGTGACCGCGAACCGCGTCCCCTAACCCACGCCTCGCACTCCCATGTTTGAAAAAGTTCTCGTAGCCAACCGTGGCGAAATCGCCGTGCGCGTCATTCGCGCCTGCAAAGAGTTGAACATCCGCACCGTCGCCGTCTATTCCGAGGTGGACGCCAACTCCATGCACGTCCAACTCGCCGACGAAGCCATCTGCATCGGCAAAGCCGCTTCCAACGAGAGCTACCTCCGCATTGACCGCATCATCAGCGCAGCGGAAATCGCGGACGTGGATGCCATCCATCCCGGCTACGGTTTCCTGTCCGAGAACGCCCACTTCGCCGATGTCTGCGAAAGCTGCAACATCCGCTTCATCGGCCCCAGTTCGCGCGCGATGAATGCCCTCGAAGACAAAGCCGTCTCCCGCGCCCTCGCCAAAAAAGCTGGCGTCCCCACGCCGCCCGGCTCCGAAGGCATCGTCGAAAACGAAAAAGACGCCCTCGCCATCGCCAAGAAAATTGGCTACCCCGTCATGATCAAAGCCGTCGCCGGCGGCGGCGGACGCGGCATGCGCATCGCGCACAACGACATTTCCCTCGTCAAGGGCTACCACACCGCCCGCACCGAAGCCGAGAAATGCTTCGGCAACTCCGGCGTCTACATCGAGAAATTCATCGAGAACCCCCACCACATCGAGTTCCAGATGCTCGGCGACAACAAGGGCAACATCATTCACCTTGGCGAACGCGACTGCTCCGTCCAGCGCCGCAACCAGAAAGTCATCGAAGAAACCCCCTCCCCGCTCATCGAGAACCGCTTCCCCAAACTCCGCAAGGAAATGGGCAAAGCCGCCGTCCGCCTCTGCCAACTCGCCAACTACACCAACGCCGGCACCGTCGAGTTCATCGTGGACGACAAAGGCAATTATTATTTCCTCGAAGTCAACAAGCGCATCCAAGTCGAGCACCCCATCACCGAAGAAGTCACCGGCGTTGACCTCGTGAAGCAACAATTGCTCATCGCCATGGGCGAGCCGCTCAAGCTTTCCCAGAGCGATATCCACTTCAAAGGCCACGCCATCGAATGTCGCATCAACGCCGAAGACCCCTTCGACGACTTCCGTCCCAGCCCCGGCCGCATCGAGATGTATTACCAACCCGGTGGACGCGGCGTGCGCGTGGACACCCACGCCTACGCGGGCTACACCGTGCCGCCCACCTACGACTCCATGATCGGCAAACTCATCACCTACGGCAAAGACCGCCGCGAAGCGATGGACCTCATGCACCGCGCCCTCGGCGAATATATGATTACCGGCGTCAAGACCACCATCGGCTTTCAACAAGCCATCATGCAAGACCCCAACTTCCGGCGCGGCGTCTACACCACCAACTTCATCGAACAACTCCTCACCGGCTCCCGCCGCGAACTCATCGAAGAAAAAGCCTAACCGCCGTCTGCTAATTTCAAGTGACTGACCGCTGACTTCCGACCTCTGGCCGCAAGTTTTGGGTTTCTGGTTTCTGGTTGGGTTTAACTGCCAACTCGCCCGCTCGCCTGCCGACCGCCCCGACTTCCTCACGGCCACACCCCACTCCGCGCCGGATACGGGAAGTTGGACGCGCTCGTGCCGCAGTTCGCCGCCGCAAATGCGAAGTTTTCTGCACCAGACGAAGGCAGTAATAAGGCAGAGCTTTATGATTTTATTGATGCAACGGTGAAATCCATCCAGCCAATCGAGCCGTCCCCACTGATTGAAGAATTTTATCGGAGACGTTTAGCTTGCGTTAGAGCTGCGTTGGAAGCTAATCCGCGCTTCATACGCGCGGGCGTTCGCCACGGGGCTCACCCGCACGACGAGTTGTCCGCTCTGTTCGTTGAGGATGGCCTGAATGACGGGTGTGGCCAACTGGGTTTGCGCCCGGTTGGGGTTGGTGGCTTTGAAGCCGGTGGACAGCAACTTGGTGAGGTTGTTGGCCGCCGTGGTTTGGACATACTGGGCTTCCTGCCGGAGGAGGCCGAGTAGGTCTGCGCGCGTGAGGTCTTGTTGCGCGGTTTCCGCCTGTCCGCCGGCTGCGGCGGCGGCGATGTCTGCCTGGAACGTGTCCCGGCCGTTGGTCAACTCCGCCACGCTGACTACCGGCGTGGGGAAGTCGGCATTACCGGTGAGGCCGGTAATGACTTCGGTCGTGAACTCCACCAAGTCTGGATTGGGCAGACTGGCGAAGCTCAACGAGACGTGAATTATTTTCATAATTTGATTCGATTCACGGTTGACTGGTTGACCGTCCCCGGCGAGTCATCGGAAGGTGAATGTCGCGCGGCCTACCATTGATTTTGATTTACGCCTCGGCGAAGAAAAATCAAGGGGTGTAGGTGAAAATATTTTAGGAGCGTTTGGAACAGGTTATGCGAGCGGGCGGGAGACAAAAACACTCGCCCGAATAATTATTGCTTCACGCGCTTTCTGAAGTTCAATTATCCCGTGCTTGCTAAACGAGTCATCCCCTGCTTGGACGTTCACGACGGACACGTCACGCGCGGCGTCCAATTCGGCGTCGCCGAAACCGGCGGTCTGAAGAACGTCGGCGACCCCGTGGAACTCGCCCTTCGCTACAACGAACAGGGCGCGGACGAAATGGTCTTCTTCGACATCACCGCCACCGCGCACGGTCGCGGCACGATGGTGGACGTCATCGAACGCGCCGCCAGCCAATGCTTCATGCCCCTCACCGTCGGCGGCGGCATCAAGTCTGTGGACGACATGTTCACCATGCTGCGCGCGGGCGCGGATAAAATTTCCATCAACTCCAGCGCCATCGCCAATCCCGAACTCATCCGGCAAGGCGCGGAAAAATTCGGCAGCCAGTGCATCGTCGTTTCCATTGACGCCAAGAAAATCGCGCCGGACAAATGGGGTGTCTTCTCCCACGGTGGTCGCAAAGACACCGGCCTAGACGCCCTCGAATGGGCGAAGCGCGCCGTGGCGCTTGGCGCGGGCGAGATCGTCTTGAACTCCATTGATGCCGACGGCACGAAAGCCGGTTTCGATCTCGTCATTACCCGCCGCGTGAGCGAAGCGGTGGGCGTGCCGGTGGTGGCCAGTGGCGGCGCGGGCACGCTCGAACACATGGCGGAAGTGTTACTCACCGGTCGCGCCGACGCCGTTCTCGCCGCGAGTATTTTTCATTTCGGCACTTACACCGTGGGCGAGGTGAAACAGTATTTGGCGGAGAAAAACATTCCGGTGCGGCTGTAAAACCTGTTTGACAACGTCAAGATATGAATCCATATCTTGCGGTATGAAAATTGGTGAACGCGGTCAGGTGACCATCCCACAAAAATACCGGCATCGTTTTGGGCTGTCTCCGGCCACTGACGTGGAGTTCGTAGAGCAAAGCGGCCAACTCGTTCTGCAAAAGGCGAAGCAGGAATCCCACCCCATCCGTAAATACGTCGGAGTGCTCAAGGCGCGCGGCTTGCGCTCTGACGCCCTCGTGGAAGCCATGCGCGGACGATGAGCACCGCGATTGATAGCAACATTTTGTTCGATGTATTTCTGCCTGACCCGGTGTTTGCGCAACGCTCGCGTGAAGCGATTGAACGGTGCGCGCACCACGGCGGTTTAGTGATTGCCGAGCCAGTTTATGCCGAGCTAGCCGCGTGGTTTCCTTCGCAAGTAGCGTTGGATGAGGTCTTGGTAGATTTGGGAATTATCGTTGAGCCGGTTTCGCGCGACGGGGCTTTTGCTGCCGGGCGCGCGTGGAAAAAATATCGGCAGGGCGGCGGCAATCGCACCCGCATTATGACCGATTTTCTAATTGGCGGACACGCGCTCGAACACGCACACCAATTGCTTTCCCGCGATCGGGGTTTTTACCGGACTTATTTTGCCGGGCTCAAAATCACTGACCCTTCCGAGGAATAAACATGGATTTGACCCAATCCCGCTGGTTGCCCATCGTGCTGCTTACTTGCTCGAATGTCTTCATGACGTTCGCGTGGTATGGGCATTTGAAGTTCAAAGGCAAACCGCTGCTGCTCGTCATCCTCGCGAGTTGGGGCATCGCGTTCTTGGAATACGTCCTGATGGTTCCCGCCAATCGCTGGGGCAGCTCGGTCTATTCCGCCACGCAGCTCAAGGTCATTCAGGAAGTCATCACGCTCGTGGTGTTCGGCGTGTTCGCGGTGTTTTATCTGGGCGAAAAAATCCGCTGGAACCACATCGCCGCGTTCGTGTGCATCCTCGCAGCGGTGGCGTTCACCTTCTTGCCGAAGAAATAAGTTTAAACGTAGCCGCCGACGTGAGTCGGCGCACAATTTGCCCAGACGCGTGCGGAAGGAATAATGCGCCGACTCACGTCGGCGTCTACGGACGGAAAATTTCTTCAACGGTTGGCTAGCCTATGAACGCCGCGTGCACGGCCTTCGTGGCTTGCGCGCCTTTTGCGAGGTCAATCACCACGGAGATTTTAATCTCGCTCGTGGAAATCATGCCGATGTTCACGCCTTCTTTGGCGAGCACATCGAACATCTTGCCCGCGACGCCCGTGTGCGACTTCATGCCTACGCCCACGATGGACAGTTTACCGATGTTCTCGTCGGTCAACGCTTCTTTGAAACCAATCTCCGCCTGCAAACCCGCGATGACCTTCTGCGCCTTGAGCAAGTCCGGCTTGTCCGCCGTGAACGAAATGTCGGTCGAAGGCGAGCTCGTCCCGTGGCTGATGTTCTGCACGATCATGTCCACGTTCACCGTCGCGTCGCCGAGCGCCTTGAAAATCTTTGCGGCCATGCCGGGTTTGTCCGGCACGCCCACGAGCGTGACCTTGGCTTGATTTTTATCGAACGCCACGCCGCGAATCACGACGTCTTCCATGCTTTTGGTTTCTTCTTTCACAATCGTTCCAGGGTTGTCGTTCAAACTGCTGCGGACTTCAAACACCACGCCAAATTTTTTGGCAAATTCCACTGACCGGCTCTGCATCACCTTCGCACCGAGACTCGCAAGTTCGAGCATCTCGTCGTAGGAAATTTCCTGAAGCTTCTTCGCTGTCGGCACGATGCGCGGGTCGGCGGTGTAAACTCCGTCCACGTCCGTATAAATCTGGCACAGGTCAGCCTTCAACGCCGCCGCGAGCGCAATCGCCGTCAAATCTGAACCACCGCGACCAAGCGTCGTGATTTGTCCGTCCGCCGTTTCGCCTTGGAAACCCGCGACGATGACCACATTGCCAGCGTTCAACGCTTCGTGAACCAACTTCGGCGTGATGTTGTGAATCTTCGCCTTCGTGTGCACCACATCCGTGACGATGCCCGCTTGCGCGCCGGTCATCGAGACAGCGGGTATGTTCGCCGCGTGAAGCGCGATGGCCGTGAGCGCGATGGTTTGTTGCTCGCCCGTGGCGAGGAGCATATCCATCTCACGTTCGCTGGGCAGCGGCATGATTTCTTTGGCGAGCTTGATGAGTCCGTCCGTCACGCCGCTCATCGCGGAGACAACGACGACTACTTGGTCGCCGCGCGCACGGGATTCCGCGACGCGCTTGGCGACATTTTTGATGCGGTCGGTGTTGCCCACCGAAGTGCCGCCGTATTTTTGAACGATCAACGCCATAAAAAATGGACGGCGAGCGTAGCCACCAAACACGCGTTTGCAAAGTGCGGAATTTATTAAAAGCGGTTGCCTGACCAAGGCGCACGCCTGAAGCACAGCTCACCCGATAGAACCATGCCGAGCCGACGAGCGCGGTGATAAATGCGGCTTGAAGACCTAAATGGTCGGGCGCATTTTCCGACCATGAGCAACGTGGCGTTCATCGAAACTGAACTGGTAAAACTTTCGCAAGCCGAACTACGGGAAGTGCGCGGGCATCTGGACGATTTGATTGAAGACGAACGGGAGTTCACGCCGGAATTTGAAGCCAGCCTCCGTGAATCCGAGCAGCAGATAAAAAATGAAATCGCTTCGTGTTACGCATGAAAGGCTGTTGGCAAATCACGTCCGCCGTAGATGACGCGCGCCACGTCAACGCCGTCTGCCGTCGGAATGTAGAAGACCAGATAGTTTCCGACCGGAAATGACCGAACATCCGCGCCAAGTTCTGGACGCGCCCGCCCGATGAATGGATGCCCCGCCAGCAATTCGCACGTCTCGTCCAAGGCATTTAGAAAGTGGTGGGCAGCAATCGGGTTAAGGTCGAAGAGGTAGAGGCCAATCTCCTCAATGTCGGCGTGAGCTTCCGACGAATAACGGTGGGAACTCATTGCCCGCCGAGTTCGCGTTGGCGCAACTTCTCCCGCAGATTTTGGATGGCGGTTTTGCCATCCACGGTTTCACCGCGACGAATTTGGGCAAGGCCTACGGCAATTTTATCGCGCAACTCGGCGGCGTTTGAGCGGATGAATTCCTCCTGTGCACGCAGCATCCCGAGGCTTTGGGTAACAACATCCGCAGCGGAACGGTAATGGCCGTTGCCGACTTGTTCCGCGACGAACTGCTCCTGCTCCGCTGTGAGGGTGACTGTCATGGCTCAACATTTACTTCAAGTAACCAATTCGCGCAATTGCCAAAGGCGCGTTAGAAGCTCCTTCCTTGGAGAGAAGACCGAAAGACTTAGTTCGCTATTTGTTTTTTGTATCAAGAAGCATTTGCCGAATGCGCTCTCCAACATCATCCAATCCTATCTTAGAATTCTTGATGTCCTGTTGTGACCAGATTGACGGCTTATGCCAGTAGGAACCTTTCATATGGCATCGTTCTGCAAAATCAGAATCAAAAAAGCTACAGGGGACGGACGCATTATACCAAAGAAGTGCGAGTTCTGCTTCTTGGGAACGATCTTCAGGCTGCTGCTCTTCGAGGCGAGCCACATACGAACGAGTTTTACCGAGTGCTTCATGTAAGCGGTCGAGTGCCGTCTGATATCGCGTATCTGATGCAATCTGTCGGTCTTGAGCCAGTTTAAGAAATGCACCAACGCCGGGTATAAGACTAAGCATTAATTTGGGATCAAATGGAGGCATACTCATATTTTGTTAACCCACGCTAACCATCTTCGCCGCCGTGGTCGCGCCCAAGTGCGCTTTGACTTTCGCCACGGTGTTCTCGACGGACAGGCCATATTTCTTCCGCAGTTCGTCTTGCGTGGTGGCGTGTTCGATGAACACGTCCGGCCAGCCGATGCGGATGACGGGCGTGGTGACGGCTTTCTCGCTGAAGAGTTCCAGCACGGAGGAACCGTAGCCGCCCATGAGCGCGTGGTCTTCCAGCGTGACGATGAGGTCGGCAGCTTGGCCGAAGAACTCGTGCGCGCCAGCGTCAATCGGCTTGGTGAAACGCGGGTTGATGACGGCGACATCGAAGCCTTCGGCGATGAGTTGCGCAGCGGCTTTGCGCGCGATGGACTGCATCGCGCCGAGACCGAACAGCGCGACTTTCTTTTTTCCATTCGCGGAAAAGTTTTGCACCACTTCCGCTTTGCCGAGGTCGAGCATCTTGGGTTGTTCTTTGATCGGCACGCCTTCCGCCGCGCCGCGCGGGTAGCGGATGAACGTCGGGTGCGGCGTGTGCGTGGCGGTGAACATCATGTCCTGCAACTCGTCTTCGTTCGTCGGTGCCATGGCGATGACGTTGGGCAGGCAGCGCAGATACGCGATGTCGAACAGGCCGTGGTGCGTCGGGCCGTCGTTGGCGGAAAGTCCGGCGCGATCCATGCAGAAAATCACCGGCAAATCTTGCAAGCAAACATCGTGATGGATGCAGTCGTAAGCGCGTTGCAGGAACGTAGAATAAATCGCGACGACGGGATGAAAGCCCATCGTGGCCATGCCGGCCGCGAAGATGACGGCGTGTTCCTCGGCGATGCCCACGTCGTAGTAGCGTTCCGGCATGGCTTTCTCCAACGCCTTCAAACCCGTGCCGCTCGGCATCGCGGCGGTGATGCCGACGACACTTGCATCTTTGCGCGCAAGCTTGACCATCGTTTGGCCGAACACGTCTTGGTAAGCAGGCGCGCCGCCGGGTTTAGGCGCGGGCGTTTCGCCGGTCTTGGCGTCGTAGGAGCCGAGGCCGTGGAATTTTTCCGGAAATTTCAACGCGGCTTCAAAGCCTTTGCCCTTTTGTGTGAGGACGTGGATGACGATGGGTTTGTCGCAAGTTTTCGCAAACTCCAGCGTGCTGATGAGCAGCGGCAAATCGTGGCCGTCAATCGGACCGAGATAACGGATGCCGAGTTCCTCGAAGATAACGGGGCTGCCGTGACCGCCGCGTCCGTCCATGTCTGCCGGGCTGCCGGTGGAGCGCATACTGACTTCGTTGACCGCGCCCTTCACGCCTTCGCCGGCTCGGTGCGCGAGGCGCGCAGCGAGGTCGCCCTTGGGAAACTTCTTGATGAAGTTTTCAAAATCTTTGGAGAGCTGGTTGTAGCGCGGATTCGTGATGAGCTTGTTGAGATATTGCGAAATCGCGCCGACGTTTTTGGCGATGCTCCACTCGTTGTCGTTGAGAATGCCGATGAATTTTTTCGTCGTGTGGCCGATGTTGTTCAACGCCTCGAAGGAAACACCGTTCGTGAGCGCGGCGTCGCCAAAAATGCAGACGACATGTTCGTCGGATTTCTTCTGGTCGCGCGCGGCGCACATCCCGAGTGCAGCGGACAGCGCGGTTCCCGCGTGACCTGCGCCGAACGAATCGTGTTCGCTCTCGGTGCGAAGCGCGAAGCCGTTGAGGCCGTCCGTCTGGCGGATGGTGCGGAAACGGTCTTTGCGCCCGGTCAAAAGTTTGTGGACATAAATCTGATGGCTCACGTCCCAGACGAACTTGTCGTGCGGCGTGGTGAACACGCGGTGCAGCGCGACGGTGAGTTCCACGACGCCGAGGTTGGGGCCAAGATGCCCGCCGCCCTTGGCGAGACCGGCGATGAGTTCCTCGCGGATGTCCTGCGCGAGGCTTTGCAATTGCGGCACGTTGAGTTTCTTGACGTGCTGCGGTCCGTCCACCATTTCGAGGTATTGGCTCATAAAAATAAATTAAGAAGGAAAAATGAAGAATGAGGAAGCCAAGTTTAGCGGCTTATTCTGCATTTTTCATTCATCATGCTGCATTGCTTGTAGCGGTTTGAGTTTGAATTCGCCGCCACTCTTTTCCAGTTGGGAAATCTTGAGTTCCGCTTCGGCGAGTTTGGCTTGGCAGGCTTGCGCGAGTTTCACGCCGTCTTCGTAACGCGCAATCAACGTCTCCAGCGGCAACTCATCCGACTCCATCGCTTCCACGACGGCTTCGAGTTTGGCGAGTGCCTCTTCAAACGGTAACTGGGATTTCGCCAGACTGGCTGGCTTGGACGAATTGGCCACGGTGAGAAGTTAATGAAACCGCCACGCGGCGTCCAGTTTGGGAATTAAACAAAAAAACCTCCCCAACTGTCGCCAGCTTGGGAGGTTTTGAATTTCGGTCAGGCGCGAATTATTTCGGCAACCACTTTTCCCAGTTCTTGGCGAAGGCATCCACGTTTTCTTTGGTCACGGGAATGAGCGCGCTCACGTCCTTGACGGCGGCGGGTTCTTGCTTGAGATGGATTTTGTTGATGAGCAGTTCCACGGAGCGATGACCCCAGGCGTAGCATTGTTGCGCGAGGAGAATCTGGACGTGGCCGCTCTTGAGGTATTGCAACTCGGCGGGCAAGGCGTCCACGGACACGCACTTGATGGAACCGGCGGGCCACTTGAGCGCGTTGTCGGTGAACAACGGCCAGCCGCCGACGAACGCCCAACCGGTGATTTCTGGATGCGCTTGCGTGACTTGCTCAACTTTCGCGGCGGAATCTTGCGGCGTCTCTTTGTGGTAGAAGGCGTCCACGATTTTGATGTCGGGAAAATTCTTCGCGCACGTTTCGCGCAAGCCTTGCACGCGCTTCTGGAGGTTGGGCGCGTTTTGATTACCCGCGAGCACGGCGACGTTGCCTTTGCCGTCCATGGCTTTGCCAAGGGCGTTCATCACGTCCGCGCCGCATTGGTAATCGTCAATGCCGTAAGTCACGAAGCGCTTGGAGTTCGGCGCGTCGGAATCGAACGTCGCGACGGGGACGCCGTTCTTCACCGCAGAATTGATGGCGTCGGTGAGTTTGTTCGCATCAGAGCAACTCACAGCGAGACCGTCTGCACCGGCGAGCACAAGCTGCTCAATGGCGTCGGCCTGCTTCTGCGCGTCTTCGTCGTTCGGCGTGCGCCAATCAATCTTGATGGTGATGCCGAGTTTCTCGCCGAGTTCTTTGGCGGCGTCGTTCGCACCGACGCGCGCGGCTTGAAACACGGGGTTGCTTTGGGACTTGGCGACGAGGCCGATGGTGTAGGACTTTTTGTCGGCGGCGTGGGCGACGAGCGCGAGCGCTAGGGAAGCGGACAACAGCAGTTTGGTTTTCATGGTTTTCGGATTAACGGTTGGACTGTTTGGTGCGGCGGTTTGGCCGCGTGGTGTTTCAGACGAGAATTGGGTCGGGTCTATTTAATAAACTTTCGCGGGGACGCAGATTGATAGCACCGAAACGGAAACTTCCGCAAATGTTTTCTCCAATCGGCGCGCTGAATCTCACCGCCTATCGCTTGTGCGCAGGCTCGTTTGAATAGTTGTCCTGCTGCTCCCGTCCGATGCTCGCGCCGTCTGTGCCATATATTAACCGCCGCACGGTTGCACCGCCCGGCGGTGGGTGATACTTTCCGCCGCGACGGACACGGGTTGAGTTTTATGGGACAACGCCGACAAAACGCCTTCACGCTGATTGAACTGCTCGTGGTCATCGCGATCATCGGCATCCTCGCGGCGTTGCTGCTGCCCGCGCTCGGCCTCGCCAAACGCAAGGCCCAAGCCGTCCAGTGCATCAGCAATCTCCGCCAGATTTCCCACGCCGCGCGCATCTACACCGACGAGAACGACGATAAACTGCCCTTCGCGTGGTATGACGATCCCGATCCGATGGACAATAATTTCTACGGTTTGCTCGCCACGCGCATCTTTGGTTCGCAATGGGATTTCAACGGCGACGACGATTTTGAAAGTGGCGTCTACGCTTGCCCCACGCGCCTGCTCGAACCGTCCGCAACGAACAACACGTTTCAAATCAGCTACGGCATGAACCAGTTCACCGCGCAGGAATTTCCTAAACCGCAAACTCGCAAAGACGCCGCCGTCACGCAGCCCGGCAGCACGTTCTACCTCGGCGACATCAGCTACACCTACAACCATCCGCCCGTAGATTCACTCGACGAACATCCCCTCGGCTACAAGCACAGCAACCGCGCGAACTTTTTATTTTTCGACGGCCACGTCGCGCCGACTTCGCTCAAGCAGACGAATTCCGTCATCGTGAACTTCTGATGTCCACCGCTGCGTCACAAAAAATTTCCGCCCCGCGCCCGCGCGCTTCCGGGAAATTCATCTGCGTGGGCGACGAGAAAATCTTTTTGCGCGGCGTCACCTACGGGCCGTTCCGGCCTGAAGCCGACGGCAGCGAATATCACGATGCGGCCAGCGCGGCTGCCGATTTCAAACGCATGGCCGAGGCGGGCATCAACTCCATCCGCACCTACACCGTGCCGCCGCGCTGGCTGCTCGACTGCGCCGCCGCCCACAAAATCTGGGTGCTCGTCGGCCTGCCGTGGGAACAGCACACCGCGTTTTTGCA